>JASHWA010000187.1 GCA_030044325.1 Bryobacteraceae bacterium | reverse complement strand
TCTGATCGATATAGTCCTGCATGCGTTTGCCGATGCGGGCGAGGCGTTCGGCCGACATGCCCACTTTTTCGGGTTTCGTCATGAGCGCATCGGCGTCGTTGGCCGCGAAAGCGGAAGCGGAGAGGGCGCCGGACAGGATCAAGGTGAGCGGGATTGGGCGTAGCATGGTCGAGACTATATCAGATCATGAGGCGCGCCTAGACGGGGGTAGTGCCTGACATGTGCGTTGACCGCTCCCTTTGGTCGCGGCTCGGTGTCGGGACTCTGCTCCTCCCCGAGCCGCGACCGGAGGGAGCGGTTTAAAACAAATCAACGCACCTGTCAGGCACTATCTAGGAGGTTGCTGAAAAACTCCAGCTACCCCCGCCCTGACGGGCAGGGCTGTTCCTGAAATCGTTGAATCGCCGTGGGCCATACAGCCCTGGCCGTCAGGCCGGGGGTTCGCCGAGGAGTTTTTCATCAATCTATTAGACGGGCGACTGCTCGGCCGCGGTCTCGACAGGCTCCGTCGGAAAACCGCGCGCGCGCCAAGCTTGGAATCCGCCGGCGAGCGGGCGTACGCGCGTGATCCCCAGCTTTCGAAGTTCAAGCGCCACCCGGGCGCTGGTCGCCTCGTTGGGTCAAGTGCAGTACAGCACGATGTCCCGGTCGCGGGGAATCGCCTCATGACGCCCGGCCAATTCCGCGCGGTCGAACCACATCGCGCCGGGAATCCGGCGGCCGTCCCAGGTCACCTCGCTTGCCGAGCGCAGATCGACAATCGCAAAATCGGGCAGCCGCTCCATGACCTCCTCCGGCCCGATGCGCGCAATCCGCAGGCTGTGCAGAAATCGCCGGCGCTGCCAATATTTCCACAACGGCCAGGCCGCCAGCACCAAGATGACAGCGACGAGCCCCGTGCCGGTGTGCGACGCCAGGCGTCCGACATCTTCAAGCTGCGTGCGAAACAGATATCCGGCGCCGAGATACGCGCCGGCCCAAAGCAGGATCCCGGCGGCGTCCGCAACCAGGAATTTCCACCAGCGCATTCGCGCCAGTCCGGACATCGGTGTTGCAACGCTTCCCAGGCCGGGTACGAATTTGGCGATCACCAGCGCCCATCCGCCCAGCCGCCGGAACCAGTCCTGAGTCGAGCTGATGCAGGAATCCGGCTCCAGGGAAATGCGGCACAGCGTGCGCAGAATCGAATATCCTTTTGTGCGCCCCAGCAAATACCACGCGCAGTCGGAGGACAGCGCCGCGGCGAAAATCAGGGCCATCGAAATGCCGAGCGAGCGCGCACCGAGACCCACCAGCGCCCCCATGGCGAGCAGAATCGGCGCCGAGGGCAGCGGAGCCCCGAACTGCTCGGCCAGCACCCACAGAAACAGGACCCAGTAGCCGTGCCGCAGAACGAATTGAAGGGTTTCGTGCACCGGTTACACCCCGACGTCTGTTTCGATGATTTTGACAGTGGAAAGTTTCCGCGATGTTCGAACCGCTGCGCTCTTGGCGGCTGTTTCGATCAACGCGGCCCGCCGCTGCTCACAGGCGAGGCGCCCGCGCTCACCAGAAATACCGCGACCTCCGCGCGTAAATTCGGCAGCGCGCGAACCTCGCGATTTCCCGACAAAAAGATGCGCCGTTCGACCTCCCAGCGCATTTTACCGGCGAGCGCTTCAAAATCGAGCACCGTCAGGAAATGAATGTTCGGCGAATCGTACCACTCATACGGAAACAGCGTGGTCTTCGGCGCGCGCCCGCTCCACAGGTGCGACGTGCGGACCCTCCAGTGCCCGAAGTTCGGAAACGCGACGATCCCGCGCCGGCCGATGCGCAGCATCCCGCGCAGCACCCCCAGCGGATCGCGCGTCTCTTGCAACGTTTGGCTCAGAATCACGTAATCGAAGGCGCCCTCCGGATAATCGTCCAGCGCCGCTTCGAGATCGCCCTGGTACACCGAAACGCCGCGCGCGATGGCCTTTTGCGCCAGCGCGGCGCTGAACTCCACGCCGCGCGCCTCCACTTTCTTGTTTTCCCGAAGCCAGGCGAGCAGCTCGCCCTCGCCGCAGCCCAAGTCGAGCACGCGCGTGCCCGGCTCCACCAGCTCCCCGATCATCGCGTAATCCGAGCGTCCGTAAATTTCACGCATGCTGCGTGCTCTTCAAGAATCCGCGAATCAGCTCGGTCTGCTCATTCACCTCCACCAGAAAGGCATCATGCCCGTAATGCGACGTGAGGTTGCAATAGGCGACATCGCAATTGCGCCTGCGCAGCGCGCTCACGATCTCCTGCGATTGATAGCTCGGGTACAGCCAGTCCGAGGTGAAGCTGATCACCAGAAACCTGGTCTTGGCGCCCTCAAACAGCGAAACCAGCGAGCCGTGTTCGGTCAGATCGAACGAATCCATTGCCCGCGTAATATAGATGTAGGAGTTTGCGTCGAAGCGGTCGACAAACTTGCTCCCGCGATACTGCAAATAGCTTTCGACCTCGAACTGGTCCGGCGCGTGAAGTCTCCTCCCGAACTTCCGGCGCATGCTCTCATCGCTCATATAAGTGATGTGACCGATCATCCGCGCCACCGCCAGCCCGCGCGCCGGGCCGCGCCCGCCGTAATAATTGCCTTCGTTCCAATCCGGGTCCGCCATGATCGCCTGGCGCCCGACTTCATTGAACGCGATCTGCTGCGCGCTGTGCCGGGCGGTGGTGGCAATCGGAATCGCCGCGGCCACGCTTTCCGGGTGCGTCACGGCCCATTCGAGCGCCTGCATCCCTCCCATCGACCCGCCCGTGACGGCCAGCAAGCGCGCAATCCCCAGCCGGTCGATCAGCATTTTTTGCAATCGCACCATGTCCGCGATCGAGATCGAAGGAAATCCCATGGCCCAGGGGCATCCCGTTTTTGGATCGATCGACGCCGGCCCGGTGGTCCCCTTACATCCTCCCAGCACGTTGGAGCAGATCACAAAATAGCGGTCGGTGTCGAACGCCAGTCCCGGGCCGATCATGTTGGCCCACCATCCGCCCTCGCCCGCCGCGTGCGCATCACCGGAAAACGCGTGCAGCGCCAGAATCGCGTTGGATTTATCGGCGTTCAGCGTTCCATACGTTTCATAAGCGACCTCGACGGGTGCAAGCGCAACCCCGCAATCGAGCTCGATCGCATCGAAGAAAACGGTGGCCGCCTCCGTGATCATGGACAAACTTCAGTGTACTCGCCGGGCCCGGCCGTTTGCGCTACTTTAAATTGGCGCGTGATCCGAGTCTGTATAGTAAGGTTATGGATGCGATTGTGCCGATCGCCATGCGCTGGATGCACCTGTTTTCGGTGATGGTGCTGATCGGCGGGGTGGTATACGCTCGATTTGCGGCTGGGGAGATGGCCGACCGGTTTAAGCCGATGGCATACGTGGCCATCGGCGCAATCCTGGTCTCCGGTTTGTATCTTTTCTTGAGCAAATCGTCCCATCCGGCGCACTATCAAATGAGGTTCGGCATCAAAGTTCTGCTGGCCTTGGATGTATTCGCGGCGGTAGTGCTGTACAAGAAGGGAAAACAGAAGTCGCTGACGCGCGCGGCGATCTGGGGCGCGGTGATCGTCGCGATTGCGGGTTATCTGCGGTGGATTACGCTGCATTGAGTTCGGGCTATCGGGCGCTGCGCGAGCGGGCCGCGTGGATCGATCTGCGCGGGCGCGGAAAAATCGTCGCGACCGGCGAGGATCGGGCGCGGCTGCTGCACGCGATGACCACCAATCATATCGAGCAGTTGAAGCCGGGGGAGGGATGCTACGCCTTTTTTCTGAATGCGCAGGGGCGGATTCTGAGCGACGCGAACATTCTGTGCCTTGAAGATGCTTTCCTCCTGGATACGGAGCCCGAAACACGGGTGAAATTGTTCGAGCACCTGGACCGTTACATCATCGCCGACGACGTGACGCTTGAAGATCGTACCGCGGCGCTCGCAACGATCGGCGTCGAGGGTCCCGAGTCGGCGGAGGCGCTGCGCAGGCTGGGGATTTCCGTCCCCTCCGCGCCCTACGCGTGGTCGCAATGGGATGATCGCATGATCGCGCGAATCCACTCGAGCGGATCGGACGGATTTTTCGTTTTTCTGCCCGTGGAAAGCGCGGATGAATTCGTTCGGGCGCTGGAAATCCCTAAAGCGAGCGCGGAAGAGTCGCGCGTGGTCCGCATCGAGAACGGCCATCCGCGGTACGGCGACGAGATCACGGAGCGCAACCTGGTTCAGGAAACCGGGCAGCTTCACGCCGTGCACTTCAACAAAGGCTGCTATCTCGGCCAGGAGATTGTCGAACGCGTCCGCAGCCGCGCCCACATTCACCGCATCCTGCGCCGCCTGGAAATCGACGCGTCGACGCCACCCGCGCCGGGAACGAAAACCGATTCGCTCGAAATCTCCAGTTCCGCGTATTCGCCCGCGCTCGGAAAATCGGTCGCGCTGGCTTATATCCGCATCGAATCGGCCGAGCCGGGAAGCGTTCTCGACATGAACGGCGCGCGCGCGACCCTCAGTGTCCCTTCGCAGGTTCCGCATCCAGTGGAAATGTGAAGATTTCGCCCGCCGTTTCGGCGATCAGCTTTCCCGCGCCGAGCGGCCTGCCCTGATTGGGGAAAAACACGGCGCCGTCGGTGGAT
The DNA here is from genome assembly GCA_030044325.1 of Bryobacteraceae bacterium. Taxonomy (GTDB): domain Bacteria; phylum Acidobacteriota; class Terriglobia; order Bryobacterales; family Bryobacteraceae; genus Palsa-187. The sequence continues at coordinate 855 of JASHWA010000187.1, read as the reverse complement.
TGGCCGGGATTCAGCTTTACCGGAGCGAGCACCAGCGCCGAGGCCGCAGCCGCCGCGTTGAGCTTCGATGATCCTCCGTTGGCCAGCATGTTCCTGCGCCGCGCTTCGAAGCCGTTGGTCGAATGAATCTGCGAATTGCCGTACAGGCTCGCCTCATAGGCCGACATCAGTTTCATCACGTCGCCACGGCTGGCTTTTTGCATCAGCGTTTCCACCACGCTGCTCGCCGAGGACGCCGGGATGGCGGTCCCATCGGCGCGCTCGAAGCGGAAATCGTCCGCTTTCACCGACCACGAAATCGGTGAGCCGTTGGAGATGGCGACCTGTAAAATCGCGTAGTCGTGAACCCGCATCGTGATGGGCGCAAACATTACCGTGACACCGTTATGCGTGATTGCCTTGTAATGCAGACCACCCGATTCAAATTCAATGATTTGCGCGTGAGCCGCGGCGATGAACAGCAGCATCGCGGGCGTCAGCAGACCTCGCGACCCCATATCTACATCATAGACTGGACCCGTCTTATTGCAGAATGCGGAGGCGTTCGTCCCGCCGGCCACGAACCGAGCAATGTGGTTCGCTCGCGCAGTTCGTTCTGAAAACGATGGGTTCGCGAGGCGAGGAAATCGCGCGGCAAGTTCATCCCGACGGGCTCGTCTTTCGGATTTCTGGCGCGGATCGCGTTTTCGCTCGCGCCTCTGTTCGGCGCGGGATTGGCGCTCGCCCGTGGGCGCGTGTGGAAGCCAACGTCGATCTGGTCAACGGCGGTCCCACCAACAACTTGCGGGTGATCGCCGGCAGTCCGTTGCGTGTGGGCCTCCGCGCATCGGCTGGCTTGCGGGTTGAACCGCACCG
>JASHWA010000186.1 GCA_030044325.1 Bryobacteraceae bacterium | reverse complement strand
GATAAATCGGCAAGCAACCCTTGCTATGGGTGGAACTCAGAGGTTAGGCTAAGCGTATATCTTTTTGCATCAAGAATGTGTTCGAATCAAGGAGACATGACTATGAACAGCCGATTCGTCTTCGTGGCGATTCTGGGAACTGCGCTGGCGGCCGGCACGGCCGCGGCGGCTACCCCGACGTTTTCCAAGGACGTTGCACCAATCCTCTATAAGAATTGTGCGAGTTGCCATCGCTCCGGCGAAATCGCGCCGATGTCGCTCCTTAGTTATGAAGAAACCCGGCCGTGGGCCAAGTCGATCCGCGAAATGGTGTCGCGCGGACAAATGCCGCCCTGGCACGCCGACCAGCCGCACGGGACGTTTTCAAACGACCGGCGGCTGACCGATGCGGAAAAGGGCACGCTGATCGCATGGGCGGATGGAGGCGCACCGCAGGGCAATCCGAACGACCTGCCGGCGGCTCCGAAGTTCGCCGAAGGGTGGACGATCGGGAAGCCGGACGTGGTTCTCACCATGCCGAAACCGTTTGAGGTTCCCGCGAGCGGCACCATCCAATACCAGTATTTCCGCATCCCGACGAACTTCACCGAAGATAAATGGGTTCAGGCCTTCGAGGTGAAGCCCGGCAACCGCAAAGTGGTTCATCACATCCTGGCCTTCGCGAGCGACCCGGCGAAGTCTCCGCTGCCCGCCGCATTCACGCAAGTGCTGCCCAAGATGCCGGGGATGGGTTCGGGCGCGCAGCAGGGTCCCGGCACTCTCATCGCCGCGACCGCGGTTGGCAGCAACGCATCGATTTTCGAGCCTGGTTCGGCGCTCAGGATACCGGCCGGCGCGGTGATCACGTTCCAGATTCACTACACCTCGAACGGTACGGCGGGGACCGATCAGTCGAGCATCGGCTTGGTTTTCGCCAAAGAGCCGCCGCACACGGAAATCCACACCACCCAAGTCATGAACCCGATGATGAGGATTCCGGCTGGCGCCGCCGACCAGGCGGTCGACACGGCCATCGAATTCAACGAGGATACGCACATTACGGCGATGATCCCGCACACGCATCTGCGCGGCAAAGCCTGGGAGTACCGGCTTATTTATCCCAATGGCGACTCGAAAGTAGTGCTGTCGGTTCCCAAGTACGACTTCAACTGGCAGACCTGGTACGTGTTCGCTACACCGCTCGCGGCGCCCAAGGGATCGCGCCTGGAAGCGACCGCGCATTACGATAACTCGGTGAACAACAAGTTCAATCCGGACCCGAAGGTGGAAGTTCGCTGGGGCGATCAGACCTGGAACGAGATGCAGTACACCGCGATCACCTACTATGTGGATCACCAGGCTCCGCCCGAGGCGACAGCAGCGCAGAGGTGAATCAGTGTAGCCGTCATAAAGGGGGACCCATGAACCGACTCCTGGTATTGATCGCGGCGTTCGCTCTGGCCGCGTCCGCGCAGAGCGCGAAGCCGAAAGCATCGGCCGTCCCCCGCACGCCCGACGGCCATCCCGACTTGCAAGGCGTCTGGACTAACGCCACGCTCACGCCGATCGAGCGCCCCGCAGTGTTCAAGGGGAAGGCGACCGTATCGGACGCTGAAGGCCGCGCCTATGAACAGAGCGACCTGAAGTCCAACGACATCGATCGCGATGACGCTCCCATTTTGAAGGCCATCAACGGCGAAAACGCGGTGGCCGGCTACAACAATCTGTTCATCGACCGCGGCACGGAACTGGCGCGCGTGGATGGGGTGAAACGCACGTCGCTGATCATCGATCCGGCAGACGGGAAAGTTCCTCCGCTCACGCCCGCGGGCCGCGCCCGGCTGGCCGCGATGTTCCGCGGCGGCGACAAATACGAAAACGTGAAGCAGCGCCCGCTTTCCGAGCGCTGCATCATCGGCTTCGGATGGACCTCCGGCCCGCCCATGGTTCCGGCGCTGTACAACAGCAACTACCAGATCGTGCAGACCCGCGATTCCGTCATGATCCTGGTCGAAATGGTGCACGACGTCCGGAGAATCCGCATGAACGCCGAGCATCTGCCCAAGACCGTTCTCCAATACATGGGCGACTCGGTGGGCCATTGGGAGGGCGACACGCTGGTGGTGGACACCACCAATTTCCGGCCTGAAAACGCGTTTCACTTCGCGAGCGAGAATCTTCACGTGATCGAGCGGTTCCAGCGCGTCGATCAGAACACGATTCTGTACCGCGCCATTATCGAAGATCCGGCCACCTTCACGCGGCCGTTCACCATGGAATATCCGTTCCTGGCGAGCCCCGGCCCGATCTACGAATACGCCTGCCATGAAGGCAACTACGCCATGACGGACATCCTGGGCGGGGCGCGCAAAGCCGACGCTGCCAAATAGGCCGCTTCAACGCTTTAAACCGCTCCCTACGGTCACGGCTCGGGGCCGGCGCTCAAAAATGCGCTAGAAGTGGAATCCGACGCTTCCGGTCACGGTGCGCGGGGAAACGTAGTGGGTGCCGCTGAACGTGGAGATGAAATTATAGAGAGCTTCCTTATCGGTGAGGTTCACGACGGCCAGGCGCAGGCTCACTTTGTAGCGGTCGCCATGGAAGATGTTGTCGTGACCGATGGCCATGTCGAACAGATTCCGCGGAGCGATGCGCGGCGGATTGTGATCGTCGTTCTCGGTTCCCGCCGCGGGAATGCTCACGTATTTCGAGCCGTACTCATTGGCCGGGCAAGTGGTGATCCCCTGGGTGGGAGTGGCGTAGAAGCTTCCGCAGTACAGGCCGGCCTGGAACTGTTGATCCGGCGTAATGATGGAGGCGTCGACAACGCTATCGCTTCCGTTCGGTCCATTCGCGCAATTCCCTCCCGCGCAGGGCACCGGACCTGCCACCAGACCGCTGTCATAACGCCAGTTGAAGCTGATCCAGGGCCCCCGCTTCCAGGGCTGATATTGCAAGTGCGTGGTCTGGTTGAAAACTTCGTCGTGGTCGATGCGGAAAACCTCGCACCCGGTCGAAAGCGAACACGCCGGCGTCGCGCCAATGCCGGCGACTTGCGGCTCCCAGAAGCGCGCGGCCACGTGCGACATCACCACGTAGGCCGTGAAGCCGTGATAGTTCGGAACGCTCCAGCGCAGCGCATAGCCGGGAATCTTGGATTTGTCCCATTCGATGGGGAAGGTAATGGGCGAATCGCCCAGCACGCTGAAATCGAAAGCGCGCTGCGTGTACTTCCAGATGTACTCGCCGTCGAACACCAGGTATCGTCCGAACGCCTGCTGGAGGCCGACATGATATTCGTTGCGCACGCCGGGACTCAGCGGAGTGGTGGTCACGCACGGGCTGATGGTCGAGGACATGATCGCGTTCACCACCGGATTGGCGCAGCCTTCACTCGCGAGAATCAGGTTCTCGTTGAAGGGAGTTTCCATGGTATGCGCGTAGGAGACGCGCAGAACCGTATTGGTCGGCTTGATATTGTAGGCAACGCCCAGGCGCGGCTCGAATGAGCCGGCGCTGACGAGCCCGTTGTAAACATCGCCGCGCACGCCGAGATTGAAATTCCAGTTCTTGATGTTGATCGAGTCCATGATGTAGGTCGCGAACTCGCGGATGTCGGCGTGGCCGAAAAACACGTACTCGGCAGAGGTCGAGACGGGGCATCCGTCGGAGGCGGGGAGCGGCGCGGTGCGCGAAAGATCGTAGCAGGCGAGCAGCGGGCTGAAATTCGGATTCGGCGTGAGCGAGCCGGTGCAGTTGTTGGGATCGGTCAACAGCGGATTTGTGTCCGCGCTGCCGTCGGCATTGAGACACACCGCATTCGCCGTCGGATCCACGATTCCGAAACTGTCTTTTTCGGTCAGGATCGTGTCCTCATAGCTGACGCCGAACTTGATGTTGTGGATCCCTTTCACGTAGGTCAGGGTGGCGCGCGTGCCGAGATTGGTCAGGCGGCGGTTCTGCCCGATGGTTTGCAGCTGGAGATCGGGTTGGAGGTCGGAAAAGGGATCGTCGCTCGGGTAGTAATTGTACTGGTCCTGGCGCGCCCAGATACCGAAGGTGGCGACCCAGTTGGAGCCGATCAGGTGCGTCCAGTTCGGCGAAATGGTGAAAGTCCGGATCTTCGATCGCTGATCGGTGGGCCCCACCACCTGACCGTTCGGTCCCACGCCGTTGCACCCTTCCGAATAACCGAAGCTCTGGCACAGCGGGCCGGACCACGCCGTGGCGTCCTGGGCGTCAAAGGAGTTGGGCGTCTGAAACCAAGACCGCGTAAATTGAAAATCGGCGCTGATGGTGTCGTTGGGGGCGGGCTTGAAGTCGACCCGGTCGAAGGCGTTTCCCTCATTGCCCTGGTCATGCATGACGGCCCACTCCGGACCATCGAGAAAGCGCTGCGTGTCGAGGCCGTTGACGGCGATGAAATTCCCCCACGATTTTCCGCCGTAGGAAAGGTCGGCCGAACCCATTCCTGTACCGAAAGAGCCGAACGACGTGGTTATGTCACCGTGAGGAATGCTCTGTCCCAGCCCGGAGCGGGTGGTGGCGACGATCACCAGGCTGGTCTTGCCGCCGAACTCAGCCGGGGGCGCGCCTTCGATGACCTCGGTCGACTGCACGGCATCGAGCGGGAGCTGGTTCGAAAAGACCTTGCTTTGCTGATCTGTGATGGGCATGCCATCGATCGAAAACGAATTCGAGGCGTGATCGCCGAGGCCGTGGAACAGGCCGTTGGAGTCCGCCGCGACACCCGGCGTCGCCAGCGTGACCATCGAACTGAGCGAGGAAGAGGCGCTTTCGAGCGGCAGCTTTTCGAACAACTGGCGGTCGACGTCGGTGTGGGTGGTGGCATCGTTTTCGACCAGGTCCTGAGCCGCTTCCACCGTCACTGTGGTGGTCTCCGTGCCGATTTTCAGGCTGAATTTCACCTCCACGGGCAGCGTCGTTCGCACGTCGATGTCCTGATCTACGCTCGCGAAGCCGGCGGCGGCGGCGGTCATGTGATAGTTGTTGAAGGGAACGTTATTGAAGACGAAATTTCCCTGGCCGTCGGTCTTCATGGACTGATCGTAGTGCGAGACGGGATTGTGAATCTCCACCGTCGCTCCGGCGATAGCGGCCGAGGATTGATCGAGCACGGACCCGCGCACGGTTCCTGAGTTCAATTGCGCATGTAACGCGCCGCATAGGCAAGCCGACAGAAGGACCACTGAGCGCTTCATCATTTTTCGATTCTGTGCGAGCTGGCTTTCAAAGTCCTAGAACAATCTGACAGGCGATCTCTAAGTGTGGGTGAGAGGACTTCTATTTCGCCCGGGCGGACGGGCGCAACAGCTCGCGGATGCTGTGCGCCAGGCGCTTGCTGGCGATCAGTTGCTGGTTGTTGCTCAGCGTGATCAGCCAGCGCTGGCTGCTCATGACGCTGATCTTGCGCACGTGATTGACGTTCACCAGCGCATTGCGATGAATTCTCCGGAATCCGTAGGGCATCAGGTTCTCCTCGATGGCCTTGAGCGTGAGCGAGGCGGTGAAGCGGCTGCGCGCCGTCACGATCCACACAACGTCGCCATCGGCCTGAAACGCGAGGATCTCTTCCGTGCTGAGCAGGAAGTATTCGTCGTCCTTTTTGCCGACGATTTTTTTGGCGCGCGATCCGGCGGGACGGTCCAGGATTTCCTGCAAATGCGCCAGCCGCTCGGCCGCCTGCCATGCGCTGATGCGTCGCGCGCGATCCACTGCGTCCGCCAGGCGCTGCGGACCCACCGGTTTCAGAAGGTAATCGACCGCGCCGGCTTCGAACGCCTGAATCGCGTACGCATCGTATGCCGTGACGATCACCAGCGCCGGCATATGCGCGCCGCCGCGCAGGCGCCGCACTACTTCCAGGCCGCCCATTTCCGGCATCTGAAGATCGAGCAGAACCAGATCCGGTTTCAACTCGGCGATCCGCTGGAGTGCCGACGCGCCGTTATCGGCTTCACCGATCACGACGACGTTTGGCATCGACTCCAATTCCTCGCGCAGCACCCGCCGCGCGATCCTTTCGTCGTCCACAATCAGCGTTTTGACGGGCACGGCCATATGCGGGCCAAACTCCACGCCATAAATAGCACGGAAGCATGAAAATGCCCTCCGATTTTCAGATAAGCGGGCTGATCGTGGTTTTGATCGGACTTTTCGAATCGGTGTGCGGAATCCGAGGGAGGCGCCATGACCACTTTGTGTGAAAAGGGGCAAGAACCCGCGCCATGGCTGGCGCGGCTCGCACGCTGACACGATAGAATCACTCCAATGCGCACTTCCATCCTTCTGTTCCTGCCGGTCTCGTTTGCATTGGGTCAACCGCCCGCGCGCTCCACACAGCCCAACGCCGTTAACGCGGCTTTCATCCGCGAAAACTACTCGAAATTCGAATACCGAATTCCGATGCGCGACGGCGTGAAGCTGTTCACTTCGGTGTATATCCCCAAGGACGTCTGGAGCGACGGCAAGAGCTACCCCATCATGCTCCAACGCACTCCGTACAACGTCAAACCCTACGGCGCCGATCAGTATCGCGAGAACCTGGGGCCTTCGGAGTTCTTCGCGCGGGAAAAATTCATTTTCGTCTACCAGGACATCCGCGGGCGCTTTATGAGCGAAGGCGAGTACAGCTTGCTCCGCCCGCACAATCCGCACAAGGGTGAGAAGGACATCGATGAGAGCACCGACACCTACGATACGGTCGACTGGCTGATCAAGAATCTCGCGGGCAACACCGGCAAAGTCGGGATGTGGGGCATCTCGCAGCCGGGGTTTTACGTCACCGCGGGAATGATCGATGCGCACCCCGCGCTGGTGGCGGTTTCGCCGCAGGCGCCCGTCACGGATTACTACATGGGCGACGATGTGTATCACAACGGCGCATTTATGCTGGCGCATCGCTTCAGCTTTTACACCGGATTCAAGCTGCGCGAGGGCGATCCGGCTCCGGCCCCGGCGCAGAATCCGCCGCGCTTCGATTACGGCACGCCCGACGGCTACCAGTTCTTCATGGATATGGGCGCGCTCGCCAATGCGGACGAGAAATATTTCAAGCATCAACAGCCTCTGTGGATCGCCAATCTCGATCACGCGAGCTACGACCAGTTCTGGCAATCGCGCGCCATCTGGAAATATTTGCAAGGAATCAAACCGGCGGTGATGCTGACCGGCGGATGGTACGACACGGAAGACCCGCAGGGATTGCTGAAGCAGTTCGATTTCATGGAAAAGAATACGCCGCCCAAGACGCTGATGCTGGTGATGGGTCCCTGGAACCACGGCGGATTCTCGCGCGGCGACGGCGACCGGCTGGGAAATATCAGCTTCGGATCGAAGACCGGTTTGTATTACCGGCAGAACATCGAATTTCCGTTCTTCATGTATTACCTCAAGGGCAAAGGCGACGGAAAATTTCCGAAAGCCTGGCTGTTTGAGACCGGCGTGAATCAATGGCGCCGGTTCGACCAGTGGCCGCCGCGCGCGGCCGAATCGAAATCGTTTTACCTCGCGAGCCGCGGACGGCTTTCCTTCGAGCCGCCAGCCGAAGCGGGATTCGACGAATATGTTTCCGATCCGAACAAGCCTGTGCCCTACATCGGATTTACCGCGCCGGGCGTGCTGAACACTTACATGACCGAAGATCAGCGCTTCGCAGCCACGCGTCCGGACGTGCTGGTGTATCAGACCGAGCCGCTCGATTACGATCTGACCGCGCTCGGCCCGATTTCGGTGGATCTGAAAGTTTCGACCAGCGGAACCGATTCGGATTTTGTCGTGAAAGTAATCGATGTATTCCCGCCGGATTATCCGGATGAGCGGCCGCTCGAGCCCGGCGGCGGCCGCGGCAACGTTCCCGCAAACGCGGTACGGATGGGCGGCTATCAGGAATTGATTCGCGGAGAGCCCTTTCGCGGGAAATTCCGCAAGAGCTTCGAAAAGCCGGTGCCGTTCGAGCCCGGAAAACCCGATCGCATCACCTTCCGGCTGCCGGACGTCGCGCACACCTGGCGGCCAGGGCACCGTGTGATGGTGCAGATCCAGAGCTCCTGGTTTCCACTGGTGGATCGCAATCCCCAAAAAATCATGGATATTCCCAAGGCGCATTCCAATGATTTCGTAAAAGCGACCGAGCGCGTGTATCTGGGCGGCGCGGATGGATCGAAGATCGAGGTCCGGACCGCACGATAGACCGTTCGCGGCGCGTCAGAATGTCGGATCAGCTTTCGGAACGAAAATAATCGACTGAATCCGAATATCGCGACTCTCCACAACGATACGATCGAACCGCGCGTCCGCCAGGCGATATCGAACCACGTTGTCGGCTCCCGCCGAATACAGTTCGCCGTCGGGGCCGAACGTGATCCCGCGCGGCATCCTCGAAACCCGCTCGCCGGATCGATCGACTGCCGCATCGAAAACCCGCAACGAACGCCCGAGCTTGCCATCATACTCCCGCACGGTTGTGAGCGCTCGAGGCTCGCCGAAGGGAAATTCGCTCGCCGCAAAAACATTTCCATTCGGGCCGATCTCGAGATCGAGCGGGCTCAACTCGCGGTCCTCGACGCGAAATGAATCCTCCAAGCGGCCCCAAGGATCGACACGCAGGATCGTGTTGCGTCCCTCGCCGGTCGCCGGGTCAGTGCCGCTCGCCACATACGTTTCCCCCGTTGCCGCTATGGCGATTCCGCGGGGAAATCCAACCAGGCTCGCCGGCAGGAACGTCGATGGATCATGCTTGCGCGAAAGATCGAACGCGATGACGCTCTTGAGCGTGCGCGAGCCGGCATAGTAGCGGCCGTCCGGACCAAATTTTCCTCCGCCCGGGTTCAGTCCCTCCACCGGAGGCAGGGCGTCGATCAGCAGCCCCGTTGTGGCGTCGAATTTCAGGATTCTGTTGTCGCCGTTGTTGACCACGACGTAGCGGCCGTCCGGCGACAAGCGAATCCCGCGGGGATCCTTGATTTCGCCGCCCTGTCCGAATGAGCCTCCGAGCCGGCCCGTCTCGGCGTCGAAGCGGAAGACCCCGTCCCGGACCGCTCCCGAAGCAGCCGCCGCACTGGAAACGAGAATGTCGTAATTTTTCAGAATCGAGGAGGTCAATTCCTGTCAGACGGCAGTGCGCCCTCCATCCACCGCGAGCTTTGCGCCGTAGATGAAACTGGCGCGGTCGGTCGCCAGGAACACAATCGCCTCCGCAATTTCTTCGGCAGCCGCGGGCCGGTGCGCCGGCGCCTGCGCGGCAAGCTGTTCCAGACCCTGGCCCATCGCGTCCGTACCTTCCGTGCGGGTCGGTCCGGGACTCACGGCGTTCACCCGCACGCCGCTCGGGCCATATTCGGCAGCCCAGGTTTTCGTCAACAGATTGATGGCTGCCTTGCTCGCGCCGTACAGGCTCATCCCCGGCGAGCCGAAATCGGCCGCCATGGTCGACACGTTTACGATCGCCCCTTTGCCTCTCTTGGCCATCAGCGGAGCCAGCTCCGCAACCAGGAAGTACGGCGCCTTCACATTCAAAGAAAACACGCGATCAAACTGTTCCTGCGTCATTTCATGCGTCGGGCCGAACGGAAAAATACCGGCGTTGTTGATCAGAATATCCACGTGGCCGTCGCCCAGCTCAACCGCTCGCCTGGCCACCTGGCGTGCGCTCGCCGCGTCTCCCAGATCAGACGCAATGAAATCGGCTTTCCCTCCCGCCGCGCGAATCTCCTCCACCGTCTTTTTTCCACGCTCCGCATTGCGCCCCACAACCACAACGTGGATACCCAGCTGCGCCAGCTTGTTGGCCGTCGCGCGGCCGATTCCGCTGGTTCCTCCCGTGATCAGAGCTGTCGAAGCGTCGCGTGTCATGTGCAATTCGCCTGGCCTGAATTAGAAGCGCACGCCGGCACCCGTGTTTCAGCAAAAAGCGCTTCAGTAATCCACGCCGAAACAGTAGCTGTCGTTGGAATTGGCGGGGCTGACCGCATATTCGCCCGGAGCCAGCGGACGCGACGGCGTGATTTCGTATACCGAATCGCCCACTTTGGCGATCGTTAGTTGCAGCGACGGAGGAGATCCCCCCATGGCCGGCTGCGTCTGCCGGAACCCCATGCGCGAATCCAGACGGAAAAGTTGAAAATCGCGCGGGTCCCAGCCGGATTCGAGTCGCACCACGAATACGATGCGATCGCCCTGATGCACCCGCACCGGTGAGCGCGCGCCCTGTATCCGGTACACCGTTGCGCCGCCCAAGCCGTAAACTCCGCCGCTGCGCGCCGCGCTTGCGGCCTCGCGTTCGAGCGCAATAAACCCGCTCGCGCCGTGCAGGAACGGCGCGTTGGCGTAATCGGGGCCGCGCACCACCCAGTCGGGCTCCGAACCCGTCGCGGGCGTATCCACCGGCGGCGGGCCGAAGTCGATCCCCGCCACGTTGGCGCGCGAGTAATGTTGGACTGCGCCGTTCACCGAAAAGCGGATGTCGTCGCCGGAGGCGCTCAACAAGCTTCCGGTTACCGTGGAACCGTCGCGCAGCCGCAGCGTGTCCCCGCGAGCCGTCCATAGCGCAACAAGGACCAATAAGAAGAGCCGCATTTCATACTCCTGATGGTCATTTTGCCACGCCTGAGAACTTTTGCGATGGCCGCTCCCTGTCGAGTCTGTGTGTGGGCTAAACCCGCGCCATGGCTGGCGCGGCTCGCAGGCCGCGGGGCGCTGGTGTCAATGAATTAGTTGACATCGGCAAGTAATTGCGCCATACTCCCGTTCGTGGACGCTTTCATCGAGTCCATCCGCGCGTTCAACCGCTTTTATACGCGCCACATCGGCCTGCTCGGGAAGGCCTACCTCGAAAGCTCGTTTTCGCTCACCGCAGTGCGTGTCCTCTATGAACTGGGCCACTGCGACGCGATCTCGGCCGCCGAGCTGGCCCGCCTGCTCGACCTCGATCCCGGGTATTTGAGCCGCATTCTGGGCGGATTCCGAAAACGGGGGCTAATTGCGCGGCGCGCGGCCCGCGACGACGGACGGGAGAGCCGCATCTCGCTCACCGCCAAAGGACGAAAAGCGGTGGCCTCGCTCGAACAACGCGCCCGCCGGCAGATCGCGCGCATGACCGCGCATGT
>JASHWA010000185.1 GCA_030044325.1 Bryobacteraceae bacterium | reverse complement strand
GCAGCGAATCGCCAGCGTCGAGGGGCCACCTAACTCTGTTAAAATTTGGAGGAATTAAAGGAGCTGTGATGGGACGCTACTTTCTGTTCGGGTTCTTCGTTGTGTGCGCGTCGCTGCCCGCCAACGCCCAGTTGGGAGCTAAGGATGGTGAATGGCGGAGCTACGGTGGGGATTTAGGCAGCACGCGCTACGCGCCTTTGAATCAAATCACCGCGGACAACTTCAACAAACTCGAAGTCGCCTGGCGTTTCAAGACGGACTTCCTCGGTCCGCGCAAGGAATATCAGCTCGAAGCGACGCCGCTGATGGTGAAGGGCGTTCTCTATACCACTGCGGGCACGCGGCGCGATGCAATCGCGCTCGATGCGGCAACCGGAGAACTGATCTGGTCGCACAGCGAAGACGAAGGCGATCGCGGCCGGGCGGCGCCACGCCAGCTCTCGGGCCACGGCGTGTCGTACTGGACGGACGGTAAAGAGGAGCGTATTCTCTATGTGACTCCCGGTTACCGCCTGATCTGCCTGAACGCGAAGACCGGCCAACGCATCCCGACCTTCGGTAAAGACGGAGTCGTCGATCTGAAGCTGGACGACGATCAGGAGATCGATCCGGTGACCGGCGAGGTCGGGCTGCACGCGACGCCGATTGTGGTGGGCGACACGGTGATCATCGGTGCGGCGCACCGGTCCGGCGGCGTGCCCAAGAGCATGAAAAACGTCAAGGGCTATGTGCGCGGGTTCGACGTCCGCACGGGAAAACGGCTGTGGATTTTCCACACCATTCCCAGGCCCGGCGAATACGGTTTCGATACCTGGGAAAACGATTCGTGGTCTTACACCGGCAATACCGGCGTGTGGGCGCAGATTTCCGTGGATGAAGCGCTGGGCATCGCGTATTTGCCGGTGGAACTGCCCACGGGAGATTATTACGGCGGGCATCGTCCCGGCGCGAATCTGTTTTCGGAAAGCCTGGTGGCCGTGGATCTGAAGACCGGAGAGCGCAAATGGCACTACCAGCTGGTGCATCACGGCCTGTGGGACATGGATATTCCCTGCGCGCCGATCCTGTGCAACATTCGGGTGAACGGGCGCGAGATCAAAGCCGTCGCGCAGCCCACCAAGCAGGCGTTTCTCTACGTGTTCGATCGCCTGACCGGACAACCGGTGTGGCCGATCGTTGAAAAGCCGGTTCCCCAGGGCGACGTGCCGGGCGAGACGTATTCGCCTACACAGCCGTTTCCGACCAAGCCCGCGGCCTATGACCGGCAGGGCGTAACGCTCGACGACCTGATCGATTTCACCCCGGAGCTGCACGAGCAGGCCGTGAAACTGGCGTCCAAATACAAGCTGGGTCCGATTTTCACGCCGCCGGTGGTGAGCAAAATCGAGGGTCCGCTGGCGACCCTGGTGCTGCCGTCGGCGACGGGCGGGACCAACTGGCCGGGCGGAGCGTTCGATCCGGAAACTCACGTGGTATACGTGTACTCGCAAACGGTGATCTCGCCGCTGGGACTGGTCGCGCCGGATGCTAAAACATCGGACATGAATTTTGTTCAGGGCAGCGCGGCGTCGGGAGTGCGCCGGACCGGCGGAGCGGGCGCCACCGCGGGCGGCGCGGACCGGGCTGCGGGCCGGGGAGGAGAAAACTCGGGTGGGCTGAGCATCGACCGGCTGCCGCTGGTCAAACCGCCCTACGGGCGCATCACCGCCATCGACCTCGACCGCGGCGAGCGCGTCTGGCAGATCGCGCACGGGGAGACGCCGGATGTGATCAGGAATCATCCGGCGCTCAAAGGGCTGAATATTCCGCGCACCGGGCGGCCCGGTCTGCTGGGTCCGCTGGTGACCAAAACGCTGGTGATCTGCGGCGAAGCGGGTTTCTTCACCGCCCCTTCCGGCGCGCGCGGCGCGATGCTTCGCGCCTACGATAAAGCGAGCGGCCGCGAGGTGGGCGCGGCGTACATGCCGGCGCCTCAAAGCGGGTCGCCGATGACCTACATGGCCGGAGGGAAGCAGTACATCGTCGTCGCGATCAGCGGGGCGAACTTTCCGGGCGAGCTGATCGCCTTCCGGCTGCCGTAGGAATCAACTCAGCGGACGACGACGGTCACGTCGGCGCGTGTCGATAGCTGGCCGTCATTGGCGGTCGCGCGCAGCACGTAAGTTCCCGGCGCGCTGAAATGCGCTGCTGCGCCCGCGCTTCCATCCTTTACGGGAATCGGACCGTGCGGGTCGAAAACGACTTTGGCGGGTCCGCGATATTCGATCCACGCGACGGTGAGACGGCCCATCGGTCGCGCGCCGGAACCGTTGCTTTGTCCCGGCGCCCCAGCCGCCCGGCGTTGCGCCGGCACGCGCGGCTTGGGCAGACCATCGTCGGTGACCAGCGCGGTGAGCGTCAACGGGGCGGAAGTCGTGGCGCGATCCGGCGGGGCGATGGTGATGGACGGCGGCTGATTGGGATCGTCCACGCCGCGCGTGAGACCGCCGCGAGTCATAATCATTCGCTCCGTGACCTCCTCTTCGGGAGTCAATTGTCCGAAAGCTTTTTCGGTGCGCCCGTTCGCAGTGACGCTCCAGACCAGCTCTTTCTGACCCCAATCGTTGGGGACTTGCACCTTGAAGAGGAACGCCTGGCGGCGGGGGAGAAAGTATGTCGGCTGGCCCTGGTCGGCGGGACCGGGATCGAGGCGATTGTCGGGTCCGGCCGGAATGGAGAGCTCCTCCTGGTAATTGCGATTGAGATAACCGAACACCAGCGTGAAGGTCCCGTCGGAATTGCGCAGCCAACCGTCGAAACTGGGCTGAATATCCTGCCCCGAAGAAAATCGCGTTTGCGGAATATACGTCGGCGACGGCGGCTGAGCGAATAACCACGCGGCGGCTGCGAAAAACAGGAGACCGGGCTTCATCGGCGACGCGCCTGGGTTAACTGCTGATATTCCGCGTCGTCGATATAGTACAGGCTCACCCAGGCGAAGCTCATTTCGTCGATGGTTCGCAGTCCGTAGCCCACCCAATTCTTGGGATTGGGATTATGCGGATTCCGGTCGGTGTTGTCATGCCAGGTGGTGATATGAATCACCGTGCCGGCCGGCAGTACGGGAGCGACGTCCTCGGCGTACGGATAGGTGATGCTCCAGCCGAACTGGTAGTTGCTCACGCAGCTCAGCGTTTCCGTACGGGCCGCGCCGGGGCGGGCCGAATCCGCGCGCAGGTCCGGAAAGATCGCCTCCATGCACTGCGCTTTCCCGCGCGTGTGGAAGTGCGGCTGAAACGCCGAGATCACCGCGGGCCGAGGAAGGCGGAAATAGCCGTCGCTGCGGGTGACCTGGCCGGCGGGAATGTCCAGATCGAAAACTTCGCCCATGTGCTGCGTGAACGCGACGTGCTTGGGAACAACGCCCTTGGGGTACAGCTTCAAGCCGAGCGAGACGCTCACCGGCGTCTCCACGCCGTCCGGATGAAGATGCAAATTGAAATGGATGCGCGAACCCGCCCGGATCAGTCGTCCGGCGCTCGAGGGGAAAATGTCGGCGTTCTTTCCAACCGCGTACTCGTTGAGAAATAATCCGACCGGATCTTCCTCCGGGTCCTCGATCAGGTTGGTATCGGCGTGATGAACTACCTTGAATCCCGTATCCGGCTTGGTCTCGACGGCCGAAACATACATATCTTCGGTGAAGTGCGGATCGACGTCGATATCGTAGTATTCGTCCTGGCCGTGAGCCTTCAGCACATACGGCTTGGGCATCGAGACGATCAGGTCCGGCTTGCCGATGTGCCACTTGTCGAAATCCGAGAAGGTGCGTGGAGCAGGCAGGTCCGCGGGATTTCCCTCCGGCGAGCCGTGATCCACCCAACTCGCGATCATGGCAATCTCTGCGTCCGAAAGCGACGGGTCATCCTTGAATTTGTTGATCCCCACGTTGCGATCGATGTGCCATGGCGGCATCTCGCGGCGCACAACCTTTTCCTTGATGGATCGGGCCCACGGCCGCGCGTCCTTATATGTCAGGAGCGGCATGGGTGCGATGGAGCCGTCGCGGTGACAGTTCTGGCAGGCGCGCTCAAAAATGGGCGCGATATCCTTCGAAAAGGTCACATTGACAGGCGCGGTATCCGCGGCCATCGCGATCGGAAGCGCGACCAGGCAAGCCACCCACCATGGTTGCATCGAGGACCTCCACATGCTTTTTCGCACGCATGCCCGCCGAAGTCAAGGCTCCGGTGACTTATTGCGCTGCGGCTCTCTGCCGTTCGAGTACGCGCTTAAACACGCTTTCGTTGACGTCGATTTCGGTTTTGTATCCGGCGGGGTCGATGAACGGATTGCCCGCTTCGCCCGATTTCAGACGGGCGTATTTCTGCTCCATCCCGTACATTCCGGGATGCGACGCGAGCGGCACATCGCAGTGCAACGATCGCATGACGGCGTAGGTGCGGACGTAGTCTTCGGCGATCTGCGGGTAATCCTTATTGTTGACCAGTTGCACGCCCGGGTTGACGCCCATGCTGCCGATGATCACAACGTCATAGGTCTTGCCGCCGTCGGGCACCTTCATCGTCCAGGTGGTGCAGCCTTTCGTGTGTCCCGGCGTCAGATGCGCGGTGAGAGTCGATCCTCCCAGCGAGACCTGGTCTCCATCGTGCAGTATGCGGTCGATGGGATGGGGTTTGCCGCCCGGCCGCATTTTCTCGAGCGCCGGAATGTCCTGTTCCATCGCCATCACCCTGGCGGCCGTCAACTCCTTGACCATGGCGTCGCCTTCCATGTGATCAGAGTGAGCGTGGCTGCCGAGCACAATCTTGATGTCGGTGAACTTGAACCCCAGCTTCTCGACCGACGCACGAATCACGGGCACCGTTGCCTCAAAATCGGTGTTGATCAGAATGTCGCCCTCCCCGGTCACGATCAGGTAGGAGCCCAGCGCGTGCGGACCGACAAAGTAAATGTTGCCGATCACTTTGTGCGGCGGGAAGGGGTCGTTTACGTGATCGCGGGGTCCGAGATTGCGCGCGATCAGGTCTTCCGGCGTCATCGGCACGGCCGTTTGCGCGATCGCGGTTACCGTAAGCGCCAGCAGCGGAATCAGAGTTTGGTAGCGCACAGTGCCTTGCTCCGCCTTTTGGGAGCCCTATTTGATCGCCGGATTTACGTAGCCCGCGGTGAGGACGTGGTCCGAAGGGCGAAAGCTCAAATAGGTGACTTCCTCGCCGATGTCGGTCCAGCCGTGCGGCACGCCGGCCGGGATGATGATGATGTCTCCCGTTTTGACGACTTTTCGCACCATATCGTCGCCGAATGCCGTGCCGCTGCACGAAGGTCCGTTGAGAGTCGTCGTCACTTCAGCCTCTGGCCCGGAATGCCGCCCATTGACGATGTGACCCCCTGTAATCAGGGTGCCGCCGCCCGAAACAATCAAGTAGCCTTCGGTCTGAGAGTCATGCGCGATCATTCCGCGGGCGCCGCCGGAAGTGGGAGGCGTCGAGGTCAGTTCGCCGCAATCGGGAGGCGGAGGGGTCCCGCGGGCTGCTCCTCTGCCACGGCCGGCCGCGCCCCCGCGCGCCGCAGCCGCGCCGACGCGATGAATAATCCCCACGGAGAAATTTTCTCCGCCGATATCCACAACCCGGATGGTTCGATCAACACCAGGAACCGCGTTGACCTTGTCAACTTCTTCTTTTGTGATGTAGGTCGCAGAGGTGGGTTTCGACTGTGCCCGCAAAATTATCGGAACCGCTATTGCGGCCGCGAATGCGATACCGAGAACCGCCGTGCTCGTTTTCATTTCTGCCTCCATTCGATTTGGTTGACACGCGATCATATCACGCTCCACAAGAGGGTACAACTTGGCGGCGCAGTCCGCAAAATCGCTCAATCGCTCGCGGCCGGAAGAGTGAAATGAAATCTCGCTCCCCCGCCCAGCGCGGATTCCACCCAGATCCGGCCGCCGTATCTCTCGACGATTCTCTGGCAGATCGCCAATCCCATGCCGCTCCCGGATTGCTCCGGCCCGTGAAGGCGCTTGAAGAGCCCGAAAATCGTCGAATGATAGTCCGGAGCAATACCCACGCCGTTGTCGCTGACGACGAAATGCCACTCGCGGCCTTCGCGATCGGCGGCGACACCGATCCGCGGCGGCTGATCCTGTTTTCTGTACCGCAGCGCGTTTCCAATCAAATTCTGCAGAAGCTGTTCCAGATGGACGCGCTTGACCGGCACCGAGGGCAGATTTTCATATTCGACGGCCCCCTCGCTTTCCTGGATCAGGCGAGCGAGGTTCCGGATTACTTGCTCCAGCACTTCCTGACTTACGGCAAGCTCCGCCGGCTCTTCCAACCGGTCGGCCTGCGCGTAGCTCAGCAGGCTGGAAATGAGGCAGCGCATCCGCTCGGCGCCCTCCATAATCACATCCAGAAACGAACTGCCTTCCATCGAAAGCCCTGCCGCGCACCGCTCCTTTAACAATTCGGAATAAATCGAGACGGTGCGAAGGGGTTCCTGGAGATCGTGTGAAGCGGCAAACGCGAACTGTTCGAGCGCGTCGTTTGCGCGCCGCAGGCGGGCCGCATGCTCCTCCAGTTCTCGCGTCCGCTCGCGAACCCTCTGCTCCAGCGTCTCATTCAATTCACGGAGCTCGTCTTCGGCGCGGCGCCGCTGCTCCACCTCGCTCCCCAGTTCGCGGTTCTTGCGATGCAAGTCCGCGAAAACCGCGACTTTTGACCGCAGCACCGTGGGATTCACCGGCTTATGCAAGTAGTCGACCGCGCCGGTGTCATAGCCCTCCACCATGTGCGCTTCTTCGTTGTAGTATGCGGTGAGAAAGATGATCGGCACCTGCGCGGTTCTCTTGCGCTTCTTGATCATGTGCGCCAGCTCGAAACCGTTCATGATGGGCATCTGGATGTCGAGAACCAGCAGCGCGAAATCGTGGTCGATCAGCGCCAGCAACGCCTCCTCCGCCGACAAAGCGCGAACCAGATGATACGCCGGATCGCTCAAAACCGTTTCGAGAACGGTGAGATTTTTGGGCTCATCGTCCACGATCAGGATATTGATCGGAGCGGGTTCGCGGCTCGGCTCGATAACCACTCGGCTGGGGGCCTCCGCGGCATCCGGCATGGCGGCCATCACAGGTTTTGCGCTCACCGGAACAGCCATACCCGAAGTAAGGACAACAGCTCATCGGTGTTCACCGGCTTCGAGATGTAATCGCTCGCGCCGGCGTCCAGGCATTTTTCACGATCGCCCTTCATGGCCTTGGCTGTAAGGGCGATGATCGGCAGAGTGCGGAACTCGGCGGATTTACGGATCTCGCGGATGGTCTGATAACCGTCCATGGCGGGCATCATGATATCCATCAACACGATGCTCAGCTTGTCGGTGTCGCGGATCGTATCGATCGCGGCTTGACCGTTGGTAACGCTCAGCACCTCCATTTCGTAGTCCTCGAGCAGCGATGTCAGGGCGAAGATATTGCGCGCATCGTCGTCAACGACCAGCACTTTTCTGTGCCGCAGCACATCATTCGATCGATGCAGCCGCTCCAGCATCTGCTGCTTGTCCTGCGGCAGCTCCGTGATGACGCGATGAAGGAACAGCGCGGTCTCGTCGAGCAAGCGCTCCGGCGAGCGAACATCCTTGAGAACCACGCTCTTGGCCATCGCCTTGAGGCGTTCCTGCTCCTCGACAGTGAGCTCCTTGCCGGTGTAGACCACCACGGGTGTAACGCTAAGCTCCGGCTCGTCGTGAATTTTTTGAAGCAGATCGAAGCCGTTCATATCGGGCAGGCGCAGATCGAGAACCATGCAGTCGAACTTGTGGCTCGAGACGGCGTCCAGCGCCTCGCCGGCCGTCGATGCGGCGAAGATTTCCACGTCGTCATGGCCGAGCAATTCGATAATCGAGGAACGTTCGATTTCGTTGTCTTCCACCACCAGCAGCCGTTTCTTGCGCGATGCCGTAAAATCCTTCAGCCGGCCGAGGGAACTGTCGAGCGGCTCGGTCGTGGGACCCTTGACGAGATAGGAGAAGGCTCCGTGCGCCAGGCCGTGCTGGCGCTCTTCATCGAGCGTGACGATCTGCACCGGGATGTGGCGTAGCGCCGGCTCGCGCTTGAGCTGGTTGAGGACCGTCCAGCCGAGCATGTCCGGCAAGAAGACGTCGAGAGAGATGGCGGAAGGCCGCAGTTGCCGGGCGAGCGACAGGCCCAGCGCGCCGTTCATCGCGACGACGGCTTTGAAGCCTTTGTCCCGCGCGAGTCCCAGCAAAATGCGGGCGTAGTGGGGATCATCCTCGATGACCAGCAGGACGGCGTCGCCCTCTTCGATGTTGCTGCGATCGTCCTCCACCTGTTCCTGGCGCGGCGCCGGCAGGACCGTGAGCGTTTCGATTTTCGCGGCTTTGCCGGTCTTTCGTAAAGGCAGCGTCCGGCTGGTGTCGGGTCCGGCGTAAACCAGCGGCAGGAACAGTTTGAAGGTGCTGCCTTTTCCGGGCTCGCTGACCAGCTTGATTTCGCCGCCGAGCAGTACGGCCAGCTCGCGGCTGATCGCCAGGCCCAGCCCGGTTCCGCCGTACTTGCGCGAGGTTCCGGCGTCGGCCTGCTGGAAGGCCTCGAAGATCAGCCGCTGCTTGTCCGGCGGAACGCCGATGCCTGTGTCTGACACCGCGAACGAGATCACCTGCTGCGTTGCGCTGAGCACCGGATGATCGGGGCTCCACCCGCCGGAAGCCAGGCCGACCAACACCTCCACGTGGCCATGCGCTGTAAATTTCACCGCATTCGATAGCAGGTTCTTGAGAATCTGCTGGAGCCGTTTCGGATCCGTCGCCATGGAGCGCGGCAGATTCTCCTCGAACATCACATTAAATGGCAGGTTCTTCGCTTCGGCGACGTGACGGAAGTTGCGCTCGATATTGTCGTGAAGCGCGACGAAGCTCATGTCCTCGACATCCACCGTGACCGTTCCGGACTCGATCTTCGACAGGTCGAGAATGTCGTTGATCAGGTTGAGAAGGTCCGTCCCGGCGGAGTTGATATTGCGCGAGAATTCGACCTGTTTGTTGCTGAGATTGTTGCCCGAGTTTTCAGCCATCTGCTGGCTCAGGATGAGAATCGAGTTCAGCGGTGTCCGCAGCTCGTGCGACATGTTCGCCAGGAACTCGGATTTGTACTTGGAGGTGAGCGCCAGCTCGGCGGCTTTCTCTTCAAGAGCCCGGCGCGCCTGTTCGACCTCGGCGTTCTTACGCTCGACCTCGGCGTTCTGCTCGGCGAGCAGCCGAGCCTTGGTGCCCAGCTCTTCGTTGGTTTGCTGCAGCTCGCTTTGCCGCGCCTGCAGCTCGACGGTGAGCTGTTGCGATTGCTTCAGAAGACCTTCGGTGCGCATGGTGGCTTCAATGGTGTTGAACACGGCGCCGATGCTTTGCGTCAGCAAGTCCAGGAATGCGAGCGAACCGGGAGTGAAATTCTGAATCGTCGCCAGTTCGATGACCGCCTTGGTCTGTCCTTCGAACAGAACCGGCAGCACCACGATACTCACATGGCGAGCCTGTCCCAGGCTCGATGTGATGTTGATGAAATCGGGGGGAACGTTGTTCAGCAGCAGACGCTTCTTTTCGACTGCGCACTGGCCGATAAGACCCTGGCCAAGATCGATCGTCCGGTTGATCTCGGAGTTCCCGGTATCGGCGTAGCTCGAGAGCAGCTTCAATTCCAGATCGCCATCGATTTC
Organism: Bryobacteraceae bacterium; assembly: GCA_030044325.1. GTDB lineage: Bacteria > Acidobacteriota > Terriglobia > Bryobacterales > Bryobacteraceae > Palsa-187. The sequence continues at coordinate 8,389 of JASHWA010000185.1, read as the reverse complement.
AGCCAGGTGATATACGGTTCCCTGATGCGCGTTGACGAGCGCCGCCAATTCGGAGAGAAGCATCTGGCCGACCGTGTTCAGCTCGCGCTGCCCCTGCAACATTCCGGTGAACTTGGCAAGGTTGGTTTTCAGCCAGTCCTGTTCGCGATTCCGTTCCGTGGTTTCGCGCAGGTTGGCGATCATGGTGTTGATGTTGTCTTTGAGCTCGGCCACTTCACCGCGCGTTTCCACCTGAATCGACCGGGTGAGGTCGCCCTTGGTCACGGCGGTCGCCACTTCGGCGATGGCGCGAACCTGAGTGGTCAGGTTCGCGGCCAGCAGGTTGACGTTGCCGGTGAGATCCTTCCAGGTGCCCGCCGCGCCGGGGACGTTGGCCTGCCCGCCGAGGCGCCCTTCGACACCGACCTCGCGGGCCACGTTGGTGACCTGGTCCGCGAAGGTCGCGAGCGTAACGGTCATGTTGTTGATCGTGTCGGCCAGCGCTGCCACCTCACCTTTGGCCTGCACCGTCAGGCGCTGCGTCAGGTCTCCATTGGCGACCGCGGTGACCACTTTCACGATGCCGCGCACCTGCTCCGTCAGGTTCGACGCCATGAAGTTAACGCTGTCGGTAAGATCCTTCCAGGTTCCGCCCACGCCGGGAACCAGCGCCTGTCCGCCGAGTTTTCCTTCCGTGCCGACTTCGCGCGCCACGCGGGTCACTTCCCCCGCAAAAGAGTTGAGCTGATCGACCATCGTGTTGATCGTATTCTTCAGCTCCAGAATTTCGCCCTTTACATCCGCGGTAATCTTCCGATTGAGATCGCCGCGCGCGACGGCCGTGGTCACTTCCGCGATGTTGCGGACCTGCGCCGTTAAGTTGGTCGCCATCGCGTTCACCGAGTCCGTCAGGTCCTTCCACGTTCCGGCGACGCCCGGGACCACGGCCTGCACGCCGAGCCGCCCTTCCGTTCCAACTTCGCGCGCCACGCGAGTGACTTCGGAAGCGAACGAGCGCAACTGCTCCACCATCGTGTTGATGGTTTCCTTGAGCTGCAGAATCTCGCCACGAACGTCAGCGGTGATTTTCTTCGACAAGTCGCCGCTGGCGACGGCGATGGTCACCTCGGCAATGTTGCGCACCTGTCCGGTCAGGTTCGACGCCATGAAATTGACGTTGTCGGTCAAGTCCTTCCACGTGCCACCTACACCGGGCACCACAGCCTGGCCGCCTAATTTTCCTTCGGTTCCTACTTCTCGCGCGACACGCGTTACTTCGGAGGCGAAATCCGAAAGCTGTTCCACCATCGTGTTGATGGTTTCTTTGAGCTGCAGAATCTCGCCCTTCACTTCGACGGTGATCTTGCGGCTCAGGTCGCCGCGCGCGATCGCCGTGGCGACTTCGGCGATGTTTCGAACCTGTCCGGTCAGGTTCGACGCCATGAAATTGACGTTGTCGGTCAAATCCTTCCAGGTTCCGGCCACTCCCGGCACCACCGCCTGACCGCCGAGCTTGCCTTCCGTTCCCACCTCGCGCGCAACGCGGCTGACTTCGGCCGCGAAGCTGTTGAGCTGATCGACCATGGTGTTGATCGTGTTCTTCAGAGCGAGAATCTCACCCCTGACTTCCACCGTGATCTTCGAAGAAAGATCGCCCTTGGCGATGGCCGTGGCAACTTCGGCGATATTTCGCACCTGGCCGGTCAGGTTCGACGCCATGAAATTGACGTTGTCGGTCAGGTCCTTCCACGTGCCGGCGACGCCGGGCACCACTGCCTGCCCGCCGAGCTTTCCCTCGGTGCCGACTTCACGCGCCACGCGGCTCACCTCGCCGGCGAACGCGTTGAGCTGATCCACCATCGTGTTGATGGTGTTCTTGAGCTCCAAAATTTCGCCCTTGACTTCCACGGTGATTTTACGGCTTAAATCGCCGCGTGCTACCGCCGTGGTCACGTCGGCGATATTGCGAACCTGCGACGTGAGATTGTTCGCCATCGAATTGACGTTGTCGGTTAGATCTTTCCACGTGCCGGCCACGTCCCGCACCATCGCCTGGCCGCCGAGCTTCCCTTCGGTTCCCACCTCTCGCGCCACGCGGGAGACTTCGGATGCAAACGCGTTGAGCTGATCCACCATCGTATTCAGCGTGTTCTTCAGCTCCAGAATCTCGCCCTTCACGTCGACGGTGATCTTCTTCGAGAGGTCCCCTTTGGCGACCGCCGTCGCGACGTCCGCGATATTGCGTACTTGCGCCGTAAGGTTGGACGCCATCCAGTTGACGTTATCCGTCAGGTCCTTCCAGGTTCCGGCGACGCCCGGCACATGCGCCTGTCCGCCCAGCTTGCCCTCCGTTCCCACCTCGCGCGCCACGCGCGTTACTTCGGAGGCGAAGGAGCGCAACTGCTCCACCATCGTATTGATGGTGTCCTTCAGCTCGAGAATCTCGCCCTTGACAGCGACTGTGATTTTCTTCGATAAATCGCCGTTGGCGACCGCCGTGGTCACCTCCGCGATGTTGCGAACCTGGGCCGTGAGGTTCGATGCCATGAAGTTGACATTGTCGGTGAGATCCTTCCAGGTTCCTGCCACGCCGGGAACCTGAGCTTGTCCGCCGAGCTTGCCCTCGGTGCCCACCTCGCGGGCTACGCGGGTCACCTCCGAGGCGAATCCGTTGAGCTGGTCCACCATCGTATTCAGGGTGTTCTTCAGCGTGAGAATTTCGCCCTTGACCTCCACGGTGATTTTCGAGGAAAGATCGCCCTTCGCGATGGCCGTCGCCACGTCGGCGATATTCCGGACTTGACCGGTGAGGTTCGATGCCATCGAATTGACGGAATCGGTTAAATCCTTCCAGGTTCCGGCCACGCCCGGCACTTGCGCCTGCCCGCCCAGCTTGCCCTCGGTTCCCACCTCGCGCGCCACGCGCGTCACTTCCGAAGAGAACGCGTTGAGTTGGTCGACCATCGTATTGATGGTTTCCTTCAGCTCCAGAATCTCGCCCTTCACGTCGACCGTAATTTTGCGGGAAAGGTCGCCGCGCGCGACCGCCGTGGTGACCGTCGCGATGTTTCGCACCTGCGCGGTCAGATTTGTCGCCATGGCGTTTACCGAATCCGTCAGGTCCTTCCAAGTGCCGGCGACGCCCGGCACCACGGCCTGGCCTCCCAGGCGCCCGTCCGTGCCGACCTCGCGAGCCACACGAGTGACCTCCGATGCGAACGACCGGAGCTGATCGACCATCGTATTGATCGCTTCTTTTAATTGCAGGATCTCGCCTCGGACGTCGACGGTGATTTTCTTGGACAGATCGCCGTTTGCCACCGCGATGGTGACATCGGCGATGTTTCGCACCTGCGCGGTCAGGTTCCCGGCCATCTGATTCACGGAATCGGTCAGGTCCTTCCATACGCCCGAAACGCCGGGCACCTGCGCTTGACCGCCGAGCTTTCCTTCCGTGCCGACCTCGCGGGCGACGCGGGTCACCTCCGAGGTGAACACCGAGAGTTGCTCGATCATCGTGTTGACCAGTTTTGCCGAGCGCAGAAATTCCCCTTTAAGCGGCCGGCCGTCCGCCTCCAGATCCATCGACTGACCGAGCGAGCCCTTCACCACCGCGCCGATCGTGCGGGCGCTTTCCGTGGTCGGGCGCACCAGGTCCTCGATCAGCGTATTCATGGAATCGGAATCCGCTGCCCAGCCGCCCAGCGCTCCGGGGAGCGACATGCGCTGCTTCAGGCGTCCCTGCTTGCCCACCATTTCGCTGAGCCGCGCCAGTTCCCGCGAAACGCGCTGCTTTTGAGAGATGGCCTGGTTAAAAGCGTTTGCGATCAGTCCTTCCGTTTCGTCCCAATCGATCGGCAGGCGTACCGAGAAATCTCCATCGCGAAACGCAACCAGCGCACCCAGGATCTGGCGCAAGCGAGCCGCGTCTGTCTTTTCCGAAGAAGGGCGCGCCACCGGCCCGTTCGCCGGCTTGCCGTTGCCGCTCTTGGCCGGCGCGCCGGATTTGGATGTTGTGGTAATAGATCCGTTCATTTGGCCCCGTTGTATTCAAGATTTGTGTTGGGATATTGGCGCGGGATTCTTCTTCGCACAGGCGCAAAGCTTGAGGCACCGCGGAACCGCTTTCCGTCGTGCCGTGGACAGCAGCCATCCGGTTCATTCAAGCGGAGTACTCACAGGGGCGCGAAAATGGTGCTTTCGCGATTGCCGAATTGTATTCAATTGGCGGGGTCGGGAGACCCCCCTATTGTGGCCGAATCTGCACGCCGCCATGAATGTCGGGAAACGTCGCTTGTTAGATCGGGGATTTTGGGAACTGTTACAAAATATTTGAGTTCGAGACGCCGGGCAGCGCAAGGAATCGAGAAGCTCTTTTGTCACAAACAAAAGACTTAGAGCATTTTAAAACGATTCTGTAAACGCGCTTCCATTATTGTCGTTGCATGACGCTGGCTGGCGAAACTTTCGGCCGAGTGGCAGCGCCCCGATCGGGCGACGGACAGCTATGCCGACGCCTGCGCCGCGGCCGGCAGTGTCAAGTGCGATTTCTTCGAATGGTTCGATTCTTCCGCCTCAAAGGCCTCCGCTCCGCTGGCGGTGATCTCGAACTGGTTGTTGTCGGCGCGGACGATCAGCTTGCGGTCACGAAGAAACCACAGGCTGAACTCCAGGTGTTCGACGGGGCATCCCACCATCTCGGCGAAATCGCGGACGCGCATCGACGGTTGATATGGGTCGGTCAGTCTCTTGGTGTACAGCAGTCGGAGAATCGCCTTGCGCTTGCGTAGCTCGGCTTGCACTCCCTGCGTGCTCGCGAGCGAATCGAAGATCTTCAACCGGACTTTGTCGCTGGCCGTCAGACTGACGTCGTAGGCCGCGCGCCGTTCCGTGTGGGTCAGAACGCCGTGCGCTTCTACCAGCTTGCGAAACATCAGATCGTCGCCCGTATCGGGATTGTCGGGATGGTAGCGCTGCGCCAGCAGGTGAAAGACGCGATGAATGGTTTGCGTGTCGGCATGACGGCTGAGCTGAAGAATCTCGTAATAGTCGGCATCTTCGAACCCGGATGGGGAGGAACCGGCGGGAGGTTCGGCCGCGGGAGCCTGATCCGGATCGTCAGATTCGTCAGGCGCTTCCATGGCCAGTTCGGCGTGATACTTGCCAATGCCCACGATTCTCGACCAGCGTACCCGGTACTGGCCCAGCACGGGTGAAGTGCCCGTTCCGGTATCCACCTGGCCGGCGACGCTCACCAGCAGATTCTGGCCCAGCGCGACGCCGGTCTGGATCTTGATGACGTCGCCGGTGTGGCTAACAAAGCGAGCCTGCAGCCGCGAGCCTGGACTCCCGCTCGAGTCCAGGATGACGATGAGGTCCGGCCGGGCCTCGAACGATTTCATCATGCGCAGCCGGGATTGAGCATTGATTACAGGCACATTGACGCCTTTCCTTTCATAAAGTATGGGGGGCGCGCGGACGGAAAGCAGTACTTGTGAAACCCTAGTACCGCCCTAATCAGCCACGTTTCGGGCAGGCTACTTTACCTTAATATTTGGGTCATAAAGCGATAAACCAGCGCATCCTCAACGCCCTTCAAAACGGCCGGCGCGCCGTTCGGTAACAGAGCGGACGCCTTCCTTGTGATCCTCCGTGCGAATCAGCCAGCTCTGTTCGGCGAATTCATGATCGGTCTGCGCCCGGACCGCGTCAGCCAAACCGCGGCGCATCGTCGCGCGGGTCGACTGCACCGCCAGTGGCGCACCCTCCGCGATCTCCCGAGCCAGGTCTGTCGCAACCCCGCGCAGGCGATCCGGTTGGGCCAGAACGTCGGCGAGACCCCATTCGACAGCCTGCTCGCCTGATATGCGGCGGCCGGTGTAAAACATAAGGCTCGCGCGTTGCGGGCCGATCAGGCGCGGGAGCGTGTAAGTGAGGCCGAATCCGGGATGAATGCCCAGCTTCACGAAATTCGCTGCAAATCGAGCTTCCGGCGACACCACCCGAAAATCGGCGGCCAGCGCCAGTCCCAGCCCGCCGCCGACCGCCGCGCCCTGAATCGCCGCCACCACCGGCTTTTTCGAAGCGAACAAACGAACCGCATGTTCGTAAAGGCCCCTGGTCGAGCCCGAGGCGAGCTCGCTTCCTTCCGCCGGCCGCCGGTTGAAGTCCGCTCCCGCGCAAAACGATTTTCCTTCCGAGCTGAGCACCAGCGCACGGCATTGCGGTTCCTCATCGAGCGCCTCGAAGGCGCCCGCCAGATCGCGGATGAGCTGGTCGTCGAAAAAGTTGTGGGGCGGACGATGGAATTCGACCAGGGCCACGTGGCCATCCAGGTTCACCGTCACATCGCCATAGCGCACGTCCGTCATGATCCTCCTCTCAGCGAAGTTTGAGCAGCTTCCGCGCAACCACCCAGCGATGCACTTCCGACGGCCCGTCGTAGATACGCATGTTGCGGACCGTCGCGGCCATCAGTTGTAGCGGAACTTCCTTGGCCATGCCCATGGCGCCGAACGTCTGCATCGCTTTGTCGACGATTTCCCACGCCATCTCGGTCGAGAAGACCTTGATCATGGAAATTTCGGTCCGCACGTCGCGTCCCTGATCGAGCTTCCAGGCGGCGTCGTAAGCCATCAGCCGGCACGCATGGATTCGCGTGGCCGCGTCTGCCACCCACCATTGAATGGTCTGGCGCTCCGCGAGCGGCGCCCCGAACGTCACGCGCTGCGGAGCGTATTCACACATCATATCGAGCGCGCGCTGTGCGATTCCGATGCAGGTGCAGGCCATCTCCAGGCGCCGCGTCGAGAGCCGGACCTGCATGGGCGCAAATCCCTGGCCTTCCTTGCCCAGCAGCTTCGAGGCGGGCACGCGGCAATCCTCCAGCGCCACTTCATAGGTGAAATGGCCGCCGATCATGGGAATCCGCCGCAGTACCCGGAAACCCGGCGTGCCCTTGTCGACCAGAAAAGCCGAGATTCCGCCGCGCGCGCCTTTGGTTCTGTCCGTGACCGCCATCAGAATGGTGAAGTCGGCTTCGGCCGCTTTGCTGATCCATATCTTGCGCCCGTTGATGACCCAGGAATCGCCCTCTCTCGCGGCCCGCGTGCTCATGGCCGCCGGATCGGCGCCCGCGCCCGGCTCCGAGATTCCGATCGCCGAGATGGTTTCGCCCCGCGCGTAAGGAGCCAGGTATTCGGCGCGCTGCTCGTCGTTGACGGTCACCATCAACATGCGCAGGTTGGGCGAGTCCGGCGGAAGCACGTAAGGCGTGATGGTTTTTCCCAGCTCCTCGTTCACTCCGATCAGCGCGACCTGCGAGAGATCCGACCCTCCGACATCCTCCGGAGCATCCAGCCCCCACAAGCCGAGCTCCCGCGATTTTTCGTCGATCGGCCGGCGTTCTTCTTCGGTCAACATCACGCCTTGTCCCGCGGCCTCGCGCTCGAGCACGGCATTTTCCAGCGGCGCCAACTCCTCGCGCACAAATCGCGCCACCAGATCCTTGAGCATGCGGTCTTCATCGCTCAGAGCGAAATCCATCGATCCTCCAGACGTTCGGCGACCCCGGCGATCGCCTTCCGATACTTAGCCGGCCATGCTATAGTGAGTTTTCCAATTCTCCATCATATGCAAGAACTCCAGGTTTCCCGGCGTGGGCGGAATGTAATCGCCTCGCCCATCCGCAAGTTTCTCCCGCTGATGCAGGCCACCGAAGCGCGGGGGACGCGGGTGTTCCGGCTCAACGTCGGAGATCCGGATCTGAGCCCGCCGCCGCAATTCCTGTCGACCATCCGGAAATACAAGCAAAAAACCCTGGGCTATGCGCCGAGCCCGGGCATTCGCGAGCACACGGCCGCCTGGCAAAACTACTATTCGCAGTTCGGCGTCAATATTCCGGCGGCCAATATCATTCCGACTTTGGGATGCGCCGAAGCGATCATGCTGGCCTTGCAAGCGGTCGCCGACTCCGGCGATGAGGTGATTGTTTTCGAGCCGTTGTACACATCCTACAAATCGATGGCGGTCATGGCGGGCATCCAACTGGTCCCGGTGGCGTTGCGCATCGAGAACAACTTCGCAATGCCCAAGGCGGCCGAGATCGAGGAGAAGATCACGCCCCGAACCAGGGCGATGGTCGTAATCAACCCTGACAATCCGACCGGAAAGCTGTGGAGCCCGGCCGAACTGAAGACGCTGGTGCGCATCGCCAAAAAACACAACCTGTTCCTGATCAGCGACGAAACCTATCGGGAGATCCGTTTTTCCGGCGATCCGGTTTGCCTGTTGAGCGAAAAAAGCGCCCGGCCGAATGTCATCGTCACCGACAGCGTGTCGAAGCGTTTTTCCATGCCCGGAGCCCGCGTCGGCTGCATTGCCAGCTTCAATGAAGACATCATGCGCGCGG
>JASHWA010000184.1 GCA_030044325.1 Bryobacteraceae bacterium | reverse complement strand
TCAAGGAGCGCATCCGCGAGGACACGGTGCAGAACCTGAGACCCCTCGCCCTCGACACACAAGCGCTCGCCCAGCGGCGGGTCCTTGAAGAGCTCGGCAACAAGATCGGGCGGCTGCTCACGCTGCTGCCGAAGGTGCCGGCGAAGGAGTCGAACGTAAGCCCGGCGCTGGCGGTCGATTCCATTGCCGCCCTGGTTGGCAAGCATCTCGATGCATGCCAGCAGCGATTGCAGCGCAAGGAAGCCCTGCAATCCGAGATCGGCCAGTTGCGGCCTTACCTGGCCTTTCTGGGCGCAATCGAGTTGCTGGCACCCGAGGGCGCGGCGGAAACCGATCGAGAGTTCATCGGCATCCAGGCCAAGGACCCCATGGCTCTGGATCAACTCGCGAAGGTCGCCGACCGGATTTTGCCGGGTACGGTGGTGACTTCCGCGAAGATGGAAGACGGCTCCTACATCGGGCTGCTCACGACAGAGAAGCAGCTCGCGCAGAAACTCAGACAGGGTCTGCAGGGGAGCCAGATTCCGGAGATCACCCTGCCCTCATACCTCGACCGCCTCCCTCTGCCGGACAAGGTCAAAGCCGCCCGGGCGCGACACGATGAGCTGTCAGCTCAGGTTGCCTCCATTGATAACGAAATGATCGACATGGCGAGGAAGTGGCGTGCGATCTATCAGCCGGTCGAAAGCTGGATCGAGCAGCGCCTTTCCCTGTTGAGGACGAGTGCATCGCTGTACGAGACCGAGCGCTGCTTCGTGCTTTTCGGATGGATGCCTTCGACGGCCCTTGCCGGCCTGCGGAAGGCGCTGGCGGAGCGGCATGGGGATGCCGTGGTTGTGGAGGAGCGAGAGATCCTCAAGCAGGATTTCGAGACTGTTCCCGTCGTGCTGCGAAATCCGGCCTACCTGCAACCCTTCGAGCTCCTGGTGCGGCTGATGCCGCTGCCCCGTTATACCTCGATCGATCCCACGCCGTTCGTGGCGATCTTTTTCCCGCTCTTTTTCGGGATGATTCTCGGCGACATGGGCTATGGATTCATCCTGCTGCTGGCCGCCGCGGGCGCAATCCTGTTTGGGAAGCGGAGGAAGATCGTGCAGCAGGCCGGGGAGATCCTGCTGGTTGCCTCGATCTACACCATGGTCTTCGGGGTGCTCTACGGCGAGTGTTTCGGCGAACTGGGCACGCGGCTTTTCGGCATAAAACCCTTTATCGACAGGCAAACATCGCTCATTCCCATGGTGTATTTCTCGCTGGCCGTGGGCGGCGTGCACGTCGTCGTGGGACTCGTCCTGGGAGTTGCGGCGGCGCTCAAAGGCAGAGAGACCAAAGAGGCGGTGTTCCGGGGGTTGAGCATCCTGGTCGTGATCTGCGTGGCCGGCATTTTCGCCTCCTATTTTGCGCCGGTCGCCGCGCTGGTGCGCAGGCCGCTGCTCACAGCAGTGCTCGTCATTATCCCGATCCTGATACTGACCGGCGGATTTCTTGCTCCGTTCGAACTGATCCGGTATTTCGGAAACATTATCTCGTACGTGCGTCTGATGGCCGTCGGCCTCGCATCGGTGCTGCTCGCTTCCATCGCCAACCGGCTGGCGGGCGCCGCAGGCAGTGTCTGGACCGGTGTTGCGGTGGCGATCGTGTTGCATACGTTCAACATCCTGCTCGGGGTATTCGCCCCGACCGTGCATGCCCTGCGACTCCAGTACGTCGAGTTCTTCAGCAAGTTCGTGGAGCCCGGTGGCAAAGACTTCAAACCGCTAAAGACAGGCTAAAGAACAAATGAAGGAGAAAACACAGTGCAAACGGTCATGAATCTGGATAAAGTTCTGCTCGCCTTCGCCGCGGCGTTGAGCATTGGCATCAGCGCGATCGCTACGGCTTGGGTTCAGTCGCGGATCGGCGCCTCCGGGGCCGGCGCACTCGCCGAGAAACCCGAACTGACCGCAACCATCATCATCATGCTGGCGATTCCGGAAACCATCGTCATCCTGGGTTTCGTGATCGCGGCAATGATCCTGCTGGGGAAGTAAGTTGTGAGCCGGGCGGGGTTGATCCAGGCGCTACAGCAAGGGACCGCGGAGGAAACGGCTGCGCTGTGGAGGGACACGCGGGCGGAGGCGGATAAACTGCGTCTGGACGCGGCCCGCGAGATCGATGCCGGGCGCCTGGCGACTGCGCAGCAAGTAGCCGCGGAGGCCCAGCGAACGGAGCAAGCTGCCATCGCCGCGGCAGAGCGCGAGGGTGGGGACATTCGCGTGAGCGCTCGAATCGCGCTGGCAGAACGACTGCATGGCCTCGCGCTGGCGGAACTTCCCCATCTGCGGGCACAGGCCGCGGAAAAGCTGTTCAGCGCGCTCGCGGCCGAACTCCCCGCTCTGGCGTGGCAGAAAGTGAGGGTCAATCCTGCCGACGAGGCCCTGGCACGCCAGCACTTTCCCCAGGCGCAGGTCGAATGCGACACCGCGATCAGCGGCGGCATGGAGACGGAGGCGGAGGGCGGCCGCATTCGCGTGAACAATACTCTTGAGGCGCGCCTCGAGACGTTTTGGCCCGAGCTGGTTTCGGGTCTGATCGCTACGATTCTTGCGGAGCTTTGCGATGATCAACCTCCTGCGCTACATTGACTCGCCCGGCTTCCCCAGCGACTATCTGATCACCCGGATCAAGGGACGGCGGGCCGCCCTCATGGCGAGCTGGAAGACGGTGCGAGCAAACGGTCTCACTGCTTTGACCTCGGACGAGGGTATCTGGCAAGCGCTCCTCAACGAGCTCGAATGGCTGTACGGCCAGATGAACCGCGCGCTGCGGGAATGCTTTGCGCCCGTGTTCGTGATGCTGGAACTGAAGACCATCGTGCTGTGCCTGCGGAACAAGGAGGCGGATCGCGCCACCGAGATTCACATGCTGCTCACACACACCTTGCTGGCCGATTCCGTGCGGCAGGCGCTGCGCGACCAGCCGGATGTCCACTCGAGCATCACTACCCTGATGGAAACGACGGCAGGCGCATTGCCCGGTCTTGGCGAGGCGGCTAGCGCATACGCCGGCCATGGCCTCCGGGGCTTCGAGGATGGCCTCATGCGAGGCTACCTGGCGCACACGGTCACGACAAAACTGCATCCGCTCATCAACAACTTCCTGCGCGCGTTTGTCGACTTGCGCAACGTCATGATTCTCTACAAGCAGTTGCGCTGGGGGGTGGAGGATCCCGGCGCCTTCATCGAGGGCGGCATGTTTCGGCTGTCCCGTCTCGTCAAATTGCTGGCAAGTAAGGAGCCGAACGCCTGGGAGGAGCTCGCGAAGGAGGCGACGGCTCTCAAAAGCCTGCCCGCGGCAGCGAGCGAAGGTGCACTGGAGACCGTATTGCTCACGAGCCTCACCGGGCGGCTGCGGCAAATCGGACGCGGCAACCATAAGGACAACGACGGGGTGGGATTGATCCTTGATTACATCTGGCGCATCTACGTGCACGCCCGAAACCTCGCCGTGCTGTACCACGCCGCCGATCTGGGCGAGGGTACTCTCGAGCGGGAGCTCATCGCGTGAAGAAGATCGTCACGATTACGCCAGCGGATGCCGCACACGGCTTTGCGCTTGCCGGCGTCAGGCAGCTGGTCCGCACACCGCAGGAGCTGGACGCCACTTTACTCGATCTCACGGGCGATCCCGCGACGGGCGTCATCATCATCGATGAACGACTCGTCGGCGGACCCACACAGCACAAAATCGAGGACATCGAACGCCGCTGGCCGGGACTCGTGGTGGTGCTGCCGGCTCCGGGCAAGCCGCAACGGCCCGAACAGGATTATGTGCTACGCCTGATCCGCAGAGCCATCGGCTATCAAGTAAGGCTGACGCCATGAATGGGCGAATTATTGGCATCTCCGGACCGACGGTCAGCGTGGAGCTTGCCGGACTGAAGCTTTACGAGCGCGTGACGGTGGGGCACGCCCGGATGATGGGCGAAGTGGTCAGGCTCGAAAAGGGCCGCTCCATCGTGCAAGTTTACGAGAGCACGCGTGGTCTGAGCGTGGGCGAGCCCGCGGTCGCCACGGGCACGCAGCTTACGGTGAGGCTCGGTCCCGGCCTCCTCGGCCAGATGTTCGACGGTCTGCAGCGGCCGCTTGAGTCGCTGTACGCGGAGCATGGGCCGTTCATCCAGCCTGGCCGGGAAAGCCTCCGTTCGTGGAGCGCGCGATCGCTGCATTTCGTCCCCGCGAAGAAGCCTGGCGATAGCGTGAAGATTGGCGAGGCGATGGGGTACGTCGAGGAGGGGCCGATCCGGCACCACCTGCTCGCGGACCAGGCGGGGGTCATCGATGGAATTCGGGAAGGCGAACTCGACCCGCAGTCGCCCGTCGTCTCGCTGAGCGATGGCCGCCAGGTTCTCGCGTTTCACGATTGGCCGGCGCGTCTGCCCCGGCCATATCGCCGGAAGTTGACGCATTTCGAGCCACTGGTCACCGGGCAGCGCTCGATCGATTTCCTGTTTCCGCTCGCGCGTGGCGGCACGGCCATCTTCCCCGGGGGCTTTGGCACCGGCAAGACGATACTGGAGCAAAGCATCGCCAAGTTTGCGCAAGCCGACATCGTCGTCTACGTCGGTTGCGGAGAGCGTGGCAACGAGATGGCGGAGATGCTGGATGACTTCACGCACCTGGCGGACCCATGGACCAAGCGGCCGTTGATGAGCCGCACCATCGTGGCCGTGAACACGTCCAATATGCCGGTGGCCGCGCGCGAGGCGTCGATCTACACGGCCGTTACCATGGCCGAGTATTACCGTGACCTGGGATACAACGTGCTGTTACTCGCCGACAGTCTGTCGCGCTGGGCCGAGGCGCTGCGGGAGATCTCCTCTGCCCTGGAGGAGATGCCGGGCGAGGAAGGCTATCCGACCTATCTTTCATCGCGAATCGCGAGCTTCTTCGCGCGCGCCGGCGCCGTCGAGACCCTCGATGGAAGGACCGGCTCGCTGACCATGATCCTGTCGGTCTCGCCTCCGGGCGGGGACTTCACCGAACCGGTTACGCAAGCCTGCCTGAGGACCACGGGATCCTTCATCATGCTGGATACCGATCTTGCGCACCGGCGGCACTTTCCGGCGATCAACTGGTTTCAAAGCTTCTCGCTGTATGAGCGGGACGTGAGTATCCATTTCGAAGAGCGCGTCTCCCGGGAGTGGAGCGCGCTCCGCCAGCAGACCCGCACATTCCTGCAAAGAGAGGCGAGTTTGCGCGAGGTGGTAGAGATCGTCGGCACCGAGGGCTTGCAGGACGCGGACCGCCTGTTGATGAAAACGACCGAGGAGATCCGCCGGAATTTCCTCATGCAGAACGCCTACACGGAGGATGCGTTCTGCCCGCCGCAGGAGACGCTTGAGCGGATTCGCGGGATTCTCCAGCGCCACGCTCGCGCGAGTGAGCGACTGGAGAAGGGTGAACTGCTGGACGACATCCTGAAGGAGCGCGCCTGAGCGGAAACCATGCGGCTCAGCAGGCACAGTTACTCGACTATCCTGAGCATCCAGGGACCGCTGCTGTTCCTCGACCGGGTGATCGAGGCGAGAATGAGCGAAGTGGTTCGAATCACCTTTCCCGACGGCCACCAAGGCGAAGGTGAGGTGCTCAAAATCGAGGGCGATGTTGTCCTGATCCAGGTTACCGGCGAGAGCCGCGGCCTGGATGCCGACCATACGCGGGTCGCTTTCACGGATTCCATCAAGCAGGCTCCCCTGTCCCTTGCAATTCTCAACCGGGCATTCGACGGCTCCTTCCGTCCCATCGACGAACGGCCGATGTTCATACCCGACCGATGGGCCCCTGCGGCGGGATTGCCGCTCAATCCCGTGGCCCGGCTCCGTCCTCAGGATTTGATCGAGACTGGGATCTCAGCTATCGACGGCCTCAATACGCTGGTCAAGGGGCAGAAGCTGCCGATTTTCTCCTGCGCGGGACTGCCTTCGCGTGAAATCGCCGCCAGCATACTCGAACATGCTCGTGCCG
>JASHWA010000183.1 GCA_030044325.1 Bryobacteraceae bacterium | reverse complement strand
CGTTCCGGGTTCAGCCAGCTCGAATGGGACGTCGGCCGGCGCTTATTCGGACTAGAAAACACCACCGCGTGGATCGCAACAGTACATGGAGCACCGGCAGCCGCAGCGGCAATGAACCATCGCTCGAACCTGGCGCTGCTGTTCGCCGATAGCACCCTCGAAAAATTCCGCGGCCGCGGATTGCACCTGGCGCTGATCCGCGCCCGTTTGAAGCACGCAGCCGATCTCGGCTGCGACCTCGCCACAGCGTCGACCGCGCCGGGAAGCATTTCGCAACGAAACTACGAGCGCGCCGGATTTCAAGTGGTGTACACCAAGCTGAGTATGCAGCGCGATTGATCAGCCCCGGGAGGCGCCACTAGCGGCTCGGCGGAGCGGGTTTCAGGATCGTCCTTATGAATTCAGGGATTCACCCTGGCAGGATCTTCGAGATGTCGTTGTAGATCACAAAAACCACGACCATCATCAAGAACACGAACCCGACCTTCACCACCGCTTCCTTGATCCTCAGGTCCAGGTCGCGGCGCATCAGCATCTCCACCAGCAGCATCATGATCACGCCACCGTCGAGAATCGGGATCGGCAGCAGGTTGAAGATCGCCAGGTTCAGGCTCACCATGCACATCAGGCTGAGGAATGCCGCCGGACCCTCGCGCGCGGTCTCGCCCGATAACTGCGCGATCCCCACCGGGCCCACCAGCGATTTCGGCGAGATCCGCCGCTCGATCATGCGTTCGAGCGATTCGAAAATCAACTTGGCGCTGCGCGCGTTCTCATGCAGCGATTCGACAAACGCCCGCGCGAACGGCAGCTTCACGATTTCCACGCTGTTCTCCACCGTCAGCCCGATCATCCAGCGCTGCTGGCCGCTGTTGGTGGGATCCGCTCTTTCCGGCTTGACCGTCACTTCATGGCGAACGCTGTCGCGCGTGAAAACCAAGTCGAGCGCTTTGCCGTCCGTCTGGCGCTCGATTTCATCCAGCTTGTAGGTGGAGCGCAGCGGAATTCCATTGGCGCTCACCAGGATGTCGCCCGGCTTCAAGCCCGCTCGCGCGGCTGGCATACTCGGCGAAACCGTCGCGACATCGACCTTGGATTCCGGCGTCCAATCGACCACCCCGACTCCCTGCTTCTCGTCGAGCGCCGGCGTCAGCGTCAGGTGCAGCGTTTCCCCGTTGCGTTCCACCCAGATCGGAACCGCGCGCCTGGCGCTGCTGATGATCTGCAGGGTGATGTCGTCCCAGTTGGGATTCGCAGTGTTGTCGATCTGCACCACGCGATCGCCCGAGTGAATTCCGGCTTTCGCCGCGGCGCCGTCCGGAACGACGTAACCCACCACCGGATCGGGCGGCGTGGGAATCTTGGGATAACGCTGCATGAACAGGCCCGTGAGGATTCCGATGGCGAGGATCACGTTCACCGCCGGACCCGCGAAAGTGATGATCAGCCGCTGCCAGCGCGGCTTCGCCAGCAGGTTGCGCGGATCGCCCGAATTTTCCTCCCCGGGCTGATCGCCGGCCATTTTCACGTAACCGCCGAACAGAATCGCCGAAAAACGGAAATCCGTTTCCCCACGCCTGAATCCGAACAGCCGTGGGCCGAAGCCGAAGCTGAACGTTTCGACTTTGACGTCGAAGAATCGCGCAGCCAGAAAGTGGCCCAGTTCGTGAAGCAGGATCATCACCCCGATCAGAACCAGAAACCACCAGATATTTTGTAAGAACGCCATCTCTACTCTTCTTAGATTCTACGCTTTTACGGTGGGTTCGTTTTGTAAATTCCTCGCCCCGGCTACCACCCGCCGTGCCGCCTCGCGGGATTCTCGATCAATTTCAAGCACTTCACGTACCGATCCGGGGTCGCGCCCGGGAACCCGGTCGAGCGTCTCGGAAACCACCTCGGCGATCCCAGGGAACGAAATCTCTCCCGCCAGAAACGCTTCCACTGCGATCTCATCGGACGCATTTAACGTGATTGTCGCCGAACCACCCGTTTCAAATGCCTGATATGCCAGCTTTAATAGGGGAAATTTTTCGAAATCGGGCGGGTCGAACGTCCATCGCGCCGGCTGCGACCAATCGAGACGTGGAACCGGCGCCGCGGCGCGCTCGGGATAAGTGAGCGCGTACTGGATCGGCATGCGCATATCCGTGGTGCATACCTGTGCGATCACGCTGCCGTCGTTATATTCGACCATGGCGTGCACTTTCGATTGCGGATGCACCACGACCTCGATTTCCTCGGGCTCGAGATCGAACAACCAGCAAGCCTCGATCACCTCGAAACCCTTGTTCATCAATGTTGCGGAATCGATGGTGATGCGCTGGCCCATCTTCCACGTCGGGTGCTTTAACGCCTGGGCGGGCGTCACATGGGCGAGTTCGGAAACCGGGGTTTCGCGAAACGGACCGCCGGACGCGGTCAGGATCAGCCGGGTGACTTCCTGGCGGCGGCCCGCGCGCAGCGATTGGTGAGCGCCGTTATGCTCGCTGTCGACCGGAATCAACTCGGCGCCGGAGACTCGCATGGCTTCGATTACCAGCTTTCCGCTGGTCACCAGGACCTCTTTATTAGCGAGTCCCACGCGCTTTCCCAGGCGAACGGCTTCGTAAGTCGCTTCAAGACCCTCCACGCCAACGATGGACGACATTACGATCCCAGCTTCAGGGGCTTTGGCGGCATCGATCCGCGCCAGCGGACCGGCGGCCAATTCGGGAATGTAAGCGCCTGATTCGCTGAGAATTATGCGCAGCTCGTCGAGCGCGGCGTGGTCGGCGACAACGGCTACTTTCGGACGGAATTCGGCGATCTGGCGGGCGAGCAACGCTACATTCCGGCCGGCCACCAAAGCGTAGACGTCGAAGCGATCCGGCCAGTGCCGAACCACGTCGAGAGTGCTTGTGCCGATGGAACCTGTCGAGCCGAGCAGCGTGAGAGAAGTCACTCGTTTTCAATAATAACATCTCAAACGCCAACCTCGACCACCCGAACCTCGTTCGAAAAGCGAACCCCAAAAGGGGCGCCGGGGAGGTTTGCTTCAGGGGTCTTTAATGAGGTTAGTCTCGCTTTGGTGGGAGTTGCCTCCCCGGCTTGATTCCAATATTAATATATCTCTGGGACGAATGCAACAGTTTTTTGTAGGATTCCTAAAATTTCTTTTACCACCGCGCGAAGGTGCTCTTATATAGCCTTAATTATTAGTTGCATACAGTGGATTTCAGTATTCTGTAGTGGCGTTTATGGCTACTCCATGAAAGCGAATGGCACTACTTCCGCACCTCTACGCCGGCCCATTCTTCCAAAACCCGGATTGTTCCGCAGAAATCCTCTTCACCCCATCCTTTGGCGATGGTTGCAAGCAGCATCTGCTCGGTTAGCGCCGTGGCCGGAAGGGGAACGTTCATCGACTTTCCGGTTTCAAGCGCCAGGCCGACGTCTTTCGCCATCCATTTGGCCGCGAAATTGGTGGTGAAGTTGCCGTCGAAGATGAACGGCGCCTTGTAGGAGATCAGGCCGCTTTTAGCGGCGCTATTGTTTAGAATGTCGAGCATCAACTGGGGCGGAACGCCTCCTTTGGTCGCCAGGACCATGCCTTCGGCGAACGCCTGCATGATATTCGCCAAGATCAGGTTCTGGGTGAGCTTGGCTTGCAACCCCTGGCCCGCAGCGCCGCAGAAATAAAAGACTTTTCCCATCACGTCGAAAAATGGCTTCGTTTTTTCGAATGCCTGCTGGTCGCCGCCGATCATGAAGGTCAAGGTTGCGTTCTCGGCGCCGGGTTTCGATCCGGTGCAGGGCGCGTCGAGGAAATAGGCATTTTTCTTGGCGAACGCGGCGCCGATTTCTTTGCTCGCCGCCGGAGCGATGGTGCTGCAATCGGCGATTACGGCATCGCGGCGCACACCTTCGACCAATCCGTTCGCGCCCAGCGTGATGGCGCGGGCCATTTGCGTATTGCCGACGCAATAAAAAATAAAATCGGAGCGTTCCGCGACCTCCTTCGGTGTGGCGCAAGCGGTCGCGTTTCCGTCATTGGCGAGTTGGTTCGCTTTGGACGCGGTATTCGACCACAACGCCACGTCGTGCCCCGATTTCACCAGGTGGGCCGCCATCGGGTAGCCCATTATTCCCAATCCAAGGAATCCGAGATTTGCCATAAAATTATCGTGACACAAGATGCTGGTATGCTGAGTAAACGTGCACAAGCTGATTGTTCTTGCACTTGTCTGCGCCAGTGCCCGCGCCCAGACTCCGCTGGTCAAGATCCTGGGCGATGAGCTCGAGCGCAATTTTTCGATTCTCAAACAGAAGGGCGATCCGCCGCCGTATTTCATGGGCTACGAGGTCACCGATGAGGAAGCCAACATCATTTCGGCGAGCCGTGGTTCGCTCGATACGGACAACCACGTACACCGCCGCCTGCTCGACGTGACCGTTCGGGTGGGCGACCGGCATTTCGATAACTACCGTAAGGTGGGCAATGACCGCCCGCGATTCACTCCCGGCTCTTCCATCGCGCTCACCGATGACCCGGCGGCGATTTCGCATTCGCTGTGGATCGCGACGGACGAAGTTTACCGCGCCGCTTCCAACCGGCTGATTCGCATCAAGACGGATGAAAAGCTGCGCTCGCAGGCGTCCGATCCTTCCGACGATTTTTCCCAGGAGCAGCCGCAAGTGTATTTCGGCGCGGCGCCGCATTATAAATTCGATCAGGCGGATTGGGCCAAGCGGCTGAAGAAACTTTCCGGACAGTTCACCAGCTATCCGGGAGCGCTCAATTCCGTGGTCGGACTGGAGCTGGAGCGGGTTGCGCGAACCATCGTCACGACCGAAGGAACGCGCGTCCAGGACGGCCGGCTGTTCGCGCGGCTGATCATCACGGCGCACGGAAAAGCGAGCGACGGCATGGATCTTTCGACCCTGGAATCGTTCGAATCGGACGATCCGTCGAAGCTGCCCAAAGATCCGCAGATTTTGAACGCTGTGGAGCGCGAGGGCAAAACGCTGAGCGATCTTCTGCACGCGCCGCCGGCCGATCCGTTTGTGGGCCCCGCCATTTTATCGGGCCGCGCAGCGGGCGTGTTCTTTCATGAAATTTTCGGGCATCGCATAGAAGGGCACCGGCAGAAGGACGAAACCGAAGGCCAGACGTTCACCAAGAGTGTCGGAAAACCGGTGCTTCCCGAGTTTCTGTCGGTGATTTTCGACGCGACGCGCCCCGATTTTCAAGGCATCGCGCTGAACGGGACCTACGCCTACGACGACGAGGGAGTGAAGGCACGGCCGGTGACCATCGTCGATCACGGAGTTTTGAAGACGTTTTTGATGTCGCGCTCGCCGATCGACGGCTTTCCGCAGTCGAACGGACACGGCCGGCGCTCGCCCGGAAACGAGATCGTTTCGCGGCAGTCAAACCTGTTCGTGGAATCGTCGAAAAAGGTGAGCGATGCCGAACTGCGCAAGATGCTGATCGACGAAGTGAAAAAACAGGGCAAGCCGTACGGACTGTATTTCGACCAGGTGGTGAGCGGGTACACCACCACGGCACGGCGCGGATTGCAGGCGTTTACAGTAGTGCCGCTGGTGGTGTATCGCGTTTATCCGGATGGACGGCCGGACGAACTGATTCGCGGCGTGGATATCGTGGGGACGCCGCTGGCGAGTTTTTCAAAGATCGTGGCGACTTCCGACCACATGGACGTGTTCAACGGAATCTGCGGGGCCGAATCGGGCGACGTTCCGGTATCCGCGGTCGCGCCGGCGATCCTGGTTTCCGAAATCGAGATCCAGCGCAAGGAATCCTCGCAGGACCGGCCGCCGTACCTGGGCCGTCCCATGACGGAGCAGCCATGATCAGGCGCATGGCCGCGATCTCGGCGTGCCTGGGCTGCGCGGCGTTGGTGGCGTGGCCGCAAACTTCGCCCGACGACGACGCGGTGTTGAAGGCGATGCGGGACGAGCTCGACCGCTCGCGCCAGCTTCGCATCGTGGGCGGCGGCGACGACGCTCCGTATTTCATCGGCTACGGCCTCACCGATGATTACAGTTTTCGCGTGACGGCGTCGCTCGGCGCGGTGTTTGCCGCGACGTCGAACCATTATCGGGTTCCGGACATCCAGGTCCGGGTGGGCAGCTACGATTTCGACGACACGGGGCACATTTACAGCGGCTATTACGCGGGTTCGCGGTTCGATACGGCGTGGCCTCTCGATGACAACTACGCGAATCTGCGCGACGCGTTCTGGCTGGCCACCGATCGCGCGTACAAGACCGCGCTCGAATCGATGGGACGAAAACGCGCCGCGCTTTCGAGCGCCAACGCGCCGGCGGAAAAGCTGGCCGATTTTTCCGAGACGCCGCCGGTCAAAAGTCTGGCCAAAGTCACGCGCACTAAAATCGATGAAGCGGGCTGGACCTCGCGAACGGCCGCGCTTTCCTCGCTTTTCAAAGCGTATCCCGAGGTGCTTTCCTCGGAGGTCGCTTTTGAAGCGATCGAAGGCGTGACCTATTTTATGGATAACGAGGGCACGGCGCTGCGCACAGCCGATCACGTCGCGATTGTCAACGTGAAGGCGGAAGGACAGGCGCAGGATGGGATGATCCTGCACGATCTCACCCAATTGGCCGCGCTCGATCCGGAAAAGCTGCCCGCCGAGGCCGAAATGACCCGGGCCGCGACGGCGGTTGCGGAGGAAATTCGGGCGTTGAAAAACGCTCCGGCGGGCGAAGCGTTTTCGGGTCCGACCTTGTTCGAACCGCGCGCGGCGGCGCAGCTTCTGGCGCAACTGGTGGGCGAGAACGTGGCGGTCGCGCGCAAGCCCCTGGCCGAACCCGGACGGCAGGTGAACTTTGTGCCGAGCGAATTCGAAAGCAGGCTCGGCTCGCGCATTCTGCCCGAGTTTTTCGATGTGACCGACGACCCGACGGAGACCGAGTGGAATGGAAGACCGCTCGCCGGTCATGAACTGTTCGATCTGGAAGGCGTGCCGGATCAGAAGATCGCGCTGGTGGAGAAGGGAATTCTCAAAGGGTTCGCGACGACGCGGCAGCCGGTGAGAGGATTTCCCCGCTCGAATGGGCACGCGCGCTTGTCAGGCGGGTTCGGCGCGCGCGGCGCGGCGATCACCAATCTTTTCATTCACGCGAGCGACGCCGCTTCGATGGCCGATCTCAAGCGGAAGTTGATCGACATGTGCAAGCAGCGCGGCAAACCATACGGGATGCTGGTGCGCAAGCTGGATTTCCCGTTTTCGGGCGGTCAGGGAGAAGCGCGCGCGCTGATCACCGCGGCGGGAGGGTCCACGCGTCCCGTGTCGCCGGCGCTGCTGGTCTACCGGGTGTATCCCGACGGCCGGGAAGAACTGGTGCGGGGCTTGCGATTTCGCGGAATCACTACGCGAACTCTGCGGGATATTCTGGCCGCGTCCGCGGAGACCGCGCAGTTCGATTTCATCAACAATTCCTATCCCATGGCAATGGTCGGGGCGCCGGGATACATGGCGCCGACCTCGGTGATTGCGCCGGGACTGCTGTTCGATGAGATCGAGTTCGAGCTGCCGCAGGAGCAGTTGCCGAAACCGCCCATCGTGCCCGCGCCGAGCATGAAAGAATAAGGGTGATGCCGCCCGGCATGAAGGACGAGACTCCGCGCGGTCTTGGTGAACGATCTGCGCCGGCCGGTCCGTCGCAAATACGCCGGCTGCGCCCCGCCGTGACCGGCGGGGGTTTGGGGGCCCGGAAAACCCTGCCCGTGAGGGTGGGCCGCCGGGGTTTGCCGGAGCAAGTTGTATGCGCCTGATCAGCCGGGTCATCTTTCGCGAGCTGCTGGTGAGCTCGATTCTGGGCGCATCGATGTTCACCTTCATCGTGTTTCTCCAGCGTGCGCGAACTCTGTTCGAATTCCTGGTGCGGACTTCGGGGTCGCCCGTCGAAGTCGCGTATCTTTTCCTGCTGGTTTTACCTCAGGTGATTCCGCTCACGATT
>JASHWA010000182.1 GCA_030044325.1 Bryobacteraceae bacterium | reverse complement strand
CTGGTTGCGACGGTCGCCTGCGCCAATGCCGCCGCGCTGGTGGCCATGCGCGCGCAGGCGCGAGCCGCCGATACCGCGCTCAAAATCGCCCTGGGCGCGACCCGCCGCATACTGCTCGCCGAAAACCTGGCGCAAGGCGCGGCCATTTCATCGCTCGCAGCGGTCGCCGGATTCGCTCTCGCGTGGGCCGCGATGCGCCTGGTTCAACATGCGGCCACGCTTCCGAGCGATCTTCCCTTCGCGATCGCGGCCCGCGCGGACGGCCGCACGGCGCTGGTGATCGTGGCCGCAGCCGCACTCGCGACGCTCATTTTCGGGACGATTCCGGCGCGCGCTCCGAAAAAAAAGCGCACCCGCGGCCGCGACGTGCTGGTCGCCGCGGAGATCGCGCTCGCTGCAGCGCTCGCGATCCTGGCATTCTCGCTCGCCCGCACGGTTGCCGCGGTTTCACACATGAATCCCGGCTTCCGGACCGATCACGTGCTCACCCTTGCGCTCGATCCCGCTCAGGCCGGCTACCACCAGTCGCAAGCGCGCGTCTTTTACGATCAGGTTTTGGAGCGCGTGCGGACCATGCCCGGCATTCGCAGCGCGGCGCTCGCACAATCCGCGCCGCTCGGATTCACGGGAGCGCAGCGGCAGATCGAAATTCCGGGCGAGACAGAGCCTTCCACCGTCTGGATCAACATCGTTACGCCGGATTATTTTGACCTGCTGCGCATTCCACTCGAAAGCGGGCGCGCCTTCGACGGTCGCGATACCGCGGATAGCCCGCCGGTCGGCATCGTGAATCAGGAGCTGGCAAAACGCGTCCTATCCACCTTTCGAATGAACGGCCGGACGCTTGAAGTGATCGGTGTCGCGCGAACGGCCAAATATTTCTCGGCCGGCGAAGCGCCGCGCCCGTTTCTTTACCTCCCGTTTTCGCAGAATTACGCCTCGCGCATGGTGCTGCATGTCGAAACGTCCGGAGACCCCGCGGCGCAGGCGCGCGCGATCGTCGCCCAGATCCGCGCGATCGATCCGGGGCAACCGGTGAGCGAAGTTCGGCCGGCGAGCGAATATCTCACGCGCGGCGCGACGTTTCACGCCCGCCTCGCGCTCGAAATGATGGTCATGACCGGCATCGCGGGACTGGGGCTGGCGCTGGCGGGATTGTACGGCGTCATCGCCCAGTCCGTGGTCGCGCGCCGCCGCGAAATCGGAATCCGGATGGCGCTCGGCGCGCGGCCGTCCATGATCGCGAGTCTCCTGCTCATCCGCGGAGCGCGCGTGGCGGCGATCGGCGTCGCGATCGGCTGCGCCGCCGCATGGGGAGCCCAGCGCGCCATGGGCGGATGGATTCCCGCCGCGCCCGGTCCGGCCGCGTATGTGTGCGGAGCCATCGCGGTGCTCGCGTTGAGCGCCGCAGCCGCGCTGATCCCGGCGATCCGCGCCGCGCGCATCGATCCGGCGCGCGTGCTCACCCGCGACTAACATACACTTGAACAATCGCGATGAAGCGGCTGCCCTTGCTGTTCCATCATGTGATGTACAATCTCCGCGGCGGATTTCTGGTCCGGCCGCTGGCGATCGCGCTTGCCCTGGGATGCGCGGGCGCGCTGTTTTCCTGGCTCGAAGAAGAATTCCCGGTGCTCAGCGCGTGGGTGCCGCGCGCGGTCTTCCCTTCCCACGCCGATCCGCAGAGCGCGCAGGTGATTCTGGCGGCGATCGGCGGCTCCATCATGACGGTCGTCTCCATCGTTTTCGCGATTCTGCTGATGACCCTCACGCTCGCATCCATGCAGTTTTCTCCGCGCATAATTCTGGGATTCGCGCGCGACGGCGTCACGCAGTGGACGCTGGGGATTTTTCTCGGAACCTTTTCCTACTGCATGGCCGCGCTTCCCGCCGCGCACTCGCAGCCGCGCCCGTTCGCGCCGGTGGCCACCGTACTCGGCGCGATGCTGCTGGCGCTCACCTGCGTGGCCTGGCTGCTGTTTTTCATCCACCATATCTCCCAGGCGATCAGCGTCAACCAGATCGTCGACAAAATTGCGTCGGAAACCGAAGTGGTGATCGACGACGTGATGCCCTGGCCGCGCAATCCGAATCAAACCTTGATCGACGAGCGCGTGGACGATCTGAAGTGGGAGCTGACCGTCCCCAATCCGGAATCCGGCTATATCCGCTTTGTCGACGTGAAGCGGCTGACCGCGCTCGCCAAGTCGCGTCACATCAAGATTCGCGTGCTGCGCCGGGTGGGGCATTTCGTTCCGCAAGGCGTCCCGCTGCTGATGATCTCGCGCGCCGACCGCGCCGCCCCCGAATGGATCGCCGCAATCCTCGCGGCCTTCGATTTCGGCCCTTCGAGAACTTTGCAACAGGACGTTGAATTCGGGCTCCTGCTCATCGTCGATATCGCGCTCAAGGCCATTTCGCCCGCCGTCAACGATCCCAGCACGGCCATCAATTGTGTGGACCAGTTGAGCCGGCTCATGATTCGCGTGGCCGCGCGCGATCCGGCCGAGTCCGGCATGTACGACCCTCCCGGAAACCTGCGCGTCTACATTCCCTGGATGAATTTCGAGCGTCTGCTCGATTCGGCTTTCGAGCAGATCCGGATGTACTCGAAGAGCGACGCCGCGGTGAGCCTGCGAATGCTGCGCGGCCTCGGCGATATCGCGCGCACCACCGAAGATCGCGTAATTCGCCGCATCGTGATGGAGCGGGCGGGGCGCGTGGTGGCCGGTTGCGCCGAAAAGCTGGATGAAAACGAAATGGGCGAAATCCGCTCACGATTTGCGGGATTGCAAGCCCTGCTCGCGACGAGCTGACGCCGGAAAGTGTGGGGCTGCCCCGCGTGTTAGGCTAGGCGACAGTGCTCAAACCCGTGAAAACCGGCGCAGAGCTGATCGAGCAGATCGACCGCACCATCAGCCCCACGCCGGCGTTGTGGTGGCTGGGCGCGAACGGCTTCATCATGCGCTTCGCCACCATCACGTTTTATCTCGACCCGCAGCTTTCCGCCGCCGGCGCGCCGCTCGATCCCGACGCGATCCGCCATGCCGACTTGATTCTCTCGACGCAGGCGGCGGCGCTTGATGCGCCCGCGGCCGCGCGGATTCTGGAGCGTTCCACAAACGCCAAGCTGGTGCTGCCCAAAAGCGCGGCCGATGCCGCGCACGCAGCGGGAATTCCGTTCCACCGCATGACCACCACCGATGCCGATCTGCGCATCGAGTACTTCAAGGACAACCTCTACGGCCGTGTTTACGCCATCCCTTCCGCGCGCCCCGCGCTCGACTGGACGCCGCTCGGCGGTTATCCTTATCTCGGCTATCTGATCCGTTTTGGCCGATGGACCGTTTACCACGCCGGGCCCGGCCGGATGTACGAAGGCCTCGCCGATCGCCTGCGGCCGTTCAACGTGAGCGTCGCTCTGCTGCCGGTGGGCGCGGATCGTTTTTCGATTTCCGAAGCGGCCGAGCTGGCCATCGCGATCGGCGCGGAATGGATGGTTCCGGTCGATACCAGCGGCGACACGACCGGCGCCGAAGAAAACGCATTCGCCGCCCACATGCTGGGGCAGCGGCCGGAACAGCAGTTTAAAATCTTCGAGTGCGCGGAAAAATGGACCGTGCCGGAAGATTAACGTCGCGCTGGCGCGAACCGGGGTGTGCTTCTTACTCGGACGACCGCGTCCCCGTCATCCGGAGGGTCCCCGCGCAGCCCTGATTTTCGCCCGTCCAGCGCGCATTTGCCGCACATCGCTGCAACCGGTGCGAGTTGGCCGGCTCCCGGATGATAAATTTGAATTGGAAGCCGATGGAGACGCTGTATGGAAGGTGGATGCTCGCCTGGGAAAACCGGTTGTGCTCGCGCGCGACCAATCGCGTGGTGCGGCCGTTTGAATGGGGGATCGATTGGGCGCACCGCTGGCCGGTGGCTCAAAAAATCCCGCGCAACGGCCATGATCCGGAACAATACCTGCGCGTTTTGAATCAGGCAGCGCTCGAATCGAGCGACGAATTCTTCGCGTATCAAACGCCTGCCGATTTTTCCATCGAAAGCAATCTGCTGCGCTTTTCAAGTCCCGTCGAAACGCCGTACCCCGAAAACAATCGCGTGCACGCCCAGTGGTTCCCCGCGCAAAAAGCGAAGAAGCGTGTCGCCGCGCTGGTGGTCCCGCACTGGAACGCGTCGGCGACGCAGCATAACGCGCTGTGCGCGGGACTCGCGCGGCTGGGGATCTCCGCGCTGCGCCTCAGCATGCCGTATCACGATTACCGCATGCCCGCCGAGCTGGAGCGCGCCGACTACGCCGTATCTTCCAACATCGCGCGCACTATCGACGCCACGCGCCAGGCGGTCATCGACATCCGCTGCTGCGTCGACTGGCTCAATTCGCAGGGCTACCAACGCGTCGGCCTGGTGGGGACCAGCTTAGGGTCGTGCTACGCGTTTCTTGCGAGCGTACACGATCCGCGCATCGAGGTGAACGTCTTCAATCACTGCTCCACGTATTTCGCCGACGTGGTGTGGGAGGGGTTGTCATCGCAGCACGTGCGCCAGTCGCTCGAAGCGGCGGTCACGCTCGAACAACTGCGCGAAACCTGGATGGTCATCAGCCCCCCGAACTACATCGAGCGCTACGCGACGATGAAGAAAAAATCGATGTTCATCTATGCCCGCTACGACACGACGTTCCCGGTCCGCTTCTCGCGCCAGGTGGTCGAAAAGGCCCGAGAGCTAGGCCTCGATCACCGGTCCATAGAAATGCCTTGCGGCCACTACACGCTGGGGGAAACGCCGTTCAAGTTTATTGACGGGTTCCATATTTGCAGTTTTTTGAAGCGGAACCTGTAGGCGTTTGCGGTTTGTAGTGAGTAGCAGATCGTCGATAGCCGCAGTGCCGGCGACAAACCACCAGCCACGAACCACAAATTAGTCCCCAGTACCCAGCCCCTACCAGGTACCGATTTAGTCATATTCCCCTACGCCCCACGCGTCCTTCCGCCGATCAACGACGATTATGCGCCCAGCTTTCCTGATCGTATTCCTGAGCGTCGGATTATTCGCGCAGCGCGCCCGCACTCTCGACAGCGGAACCCCGGCGAGCCTTCCCGCGACCATGGACGTCACCCCCAGCCGCGGCATCGGTCCCTTCGATGAAAAGCAGGCGAAAGAGTGGCACGATGCAGCCGAGCTCCTGTGCGCCCAGAGCCGCTACGAAGAAGCCGAAAAGCTCTATGCCAAGCTGCTTGAAGAGCGCGAGCACGCGCTCGGCCTCAATAACGCCGAACTGGTGGACGATTTAAACGATCTCGGCCGGGTGAACTTCGCGCAGATGAAATACCAGCAGGCGATCACGTATTACGAGCGCAGCCTCCAGATTATGGAAACGTCGCACGGCAAACAGGACATGGCCGTGATCGGGCCGCTTGAAAAGCTCACGCGTGTCTACCAGGCGCTTGAAAAATACGATCGGGCCGAGCCATACGCGCGCCGCGCCATCGCCGTCGTCGAAAACGCGAAGGGACCCGATGCAGTCGAGCTTGCGCCCGAACTGGTCGCTCTGGGCGACCTGGTCAGTCTCGAAAAACAGTTCCCGGCGGCTGAGCAGCAATACGACCGCGCCGTGAAGATCTACGAAAGAACGCGCGGCATCGCCAGTTCCGACATGCTCCCCGCGCTCGACGGCATCGCCGCGGCGTATAGCGAGATGAACCGGCCATCGGATGCGGAAAGCGCCTTCCGCCGCGCGCTCTCGATTCGCGAAAGCGCTTACGGGCCGTCGACGCTCGAAGTCGCCGACACGCTGGACCGGCTGGGGCGCTTCTATTTTCAGCAGAAAAAGTATCCGGAAGCTGCGTATTGTTATGAGCGCACCCTATTTATACGCGCCAAAATCCACGGCGACGCGTCGCCCGACACGCAGGCGACGTTGACCCAGGTGGCCAATGTTTACGGCGCGCAGGGGCGGCAGGCGGATGCCGAACCGCTGTTCCGCTCGATGCTTTCCGCCAAGGAGGTCGATCTTGCCGCCAGCATCAATTCGCTCGCGGCGCTGCTCGCGGGGCACAATCGCAGCCAGGAAGCCGAATCGCTGTACAAGCTTTCGATCGAGGTGCTCGATAAGCACAATTTCGTCGGATCGCGCCATCCGATTCTGAACACGGCAGATCCGCCGCCGCCGCTGCTCGCCGAAACGCTCGATCAGTACGCCGCGCTGCTGCGCAAGATGCGCAAGAAATCCGATGCGGCCAAGATGGAAGCGCGCGCGCGGATGCTCCACGGGGGAGAGGAAAACCCGAGAAGTAGTAAAGGCCGCCAGTAAGTACTACACAAATTCCACCGTCCCGCCGATAGTATGGCTGTCATGCTGAGTATTCTGACCGCCGAACCGCCCGTTGACGATCCGGCGCCGCAGCCGATTCAATTCGAAGAAGAATCGGGCGATTTCGAGCTGGTGCTCGGCCGCCGCCAACTGGCGAGCGTCCTATTTATAGCGACGGTCATCGTGGCGCTGTTTTCCTCGATTTCCTACCTTGCCGGCAAAGCGATCGCTCCGGAACCCAAAATCGTTGAGCGGGTGCGAGTTGAAACAGTGCATGATCCCGCGCCAGCTCCCAGTCCCGCTCCTGCCGGAGCCTCCGCGGACCGCAACGCTCCCGTGTTTGCCGACGCCAAAAACGGGTCGTTGTATCTCCAAATGGGCGCCGTCGAAAAAGGCATCGCCACGGTTTTCGTCGATGGATTGAGAGAACACGGCTTCCAGGCGTTCACCGCGCCCGGCCCGAGCGACAAGACGTTTCGGGTCCTGATCGGTCCGCTGGACCAGCCGGGTGCTTACGAGAAAACCAAAAAGTCGATTGATGATTTGGGTGTCAGCGTGTTCGCCCGCCGGTATCAGCAGTAGACCTGGGCCAGGGGAAACTACAAAACGAAGCCACGGGCCGCGCGCCAGAATTTTTCGGCAACTTGTTGCGGCGCATGCTCTTGGACGATATATTTTGCTGCATTTTCGCCGATTTGCTTAGCGACCTCAGGCTCCGCTGCGAGCCATCCGATGGTTTCCGCAAGCAGGTCGATCTCTGTCGCTCCGGCGTCGATTCGAATGCAGGCGTTCTCGGGGATTTTTGCAATTTCTTCGCCTTCGGTGCACGCGACGGCTTTGCCGATTCCCATCATTCGAACCGCGATCCCGGAGGTTTCCCCGGCTGCCGGATAGCGCAAGTTGACGCACAGATCGGTGATCGAGGCGAATCGCCAGAAACCGCTCTCGCGGAGATAACCGGTGTGCAGAATTCGCGGATCGCGGAGGCGCGGAGCGAGGGCGCGGTCGAGATCGGAAGAGGCGAACTCGCCGGCGATCAGCAGAACCGCATCGCTCCCGCTCGCCCAGACGCGATCCATCGCGCGCAGGAGGATGTGCAGGCGTTTCGATTCGCGCAGATGGCCGAAGACGGCGACCACCAGAGTCCGCGGTTTCAATCCAAGCTCCGTGCGAAAGCGCAGCGTTTCGGCGAGCGGGATTTCGGGGGGTGGTTCGAACAGGTGCGGGATTTCGACGATTTTCGCGGAGGGCGCGTGGCGCGCGACGATTCGCGCGGCGGCGGGATTGTGGACGACCACGGCGCGCGAGGTTTCGGCGATGCGCTTGAGCATGGGAAATTGGAAATAGCGGGGGTCGGCGCCGGAGCGCGCGCGATTGGTCCATAAATCATGCGCGCAGTCGCGCACCCATTCTCCGTAGTTGTAGACGAATTCATTGACGTAGGCATCGCGATCGAGCGAGCCGAGGAAAAAATGCTGCAAGACGGCATCGTGCAGGACAGTGATGCCGGGATTTTCGAGCGCGCGGCGATAAATCGCCCGATGGAGCTGATTATTTCCGATGTGGTACAGCGCGATATCGCCAGGCGAGCCGGGCTGGACGGTTCCGTAGCGGGTCCCGTAACGGCGTAGGGCGCGGAGGAGGGCGGAGGAGTAATCGGCGACGCCGGTGTGGGCGGGCGGGAGCGGGGAATAGAAGCCGATTTTCACTTCGTTCTGGGGCCGAACAGCGCGGTCCCGACGCGTATGTGCGTGGCGCCTTCTTCAATGGCGGCTTCGAGATCGTGAGACATGCCCATCGACAATTTCCGGAGGCCGTGCTCGCGCGCGAGCGCGGCGAGCTGGCGGAAATAGGGACGCGTGAGGTGGGGATCGTCGCTCCAGGGAGGCATGGTCATCAGGCCGGCGAGATTCAGGTTCGGGCAGGCGCGGATCGATTCGATCAACGCGGGGAGCGCGGCCGGATCGGCGCCCGATTTCGATTCTTCGTGAGAGAGCTTTACTTCGATCATGACTTCGAGTGGTTTTGCGCCTTGATCCAGGCGCCGCGCGAGTTTTTCGGAATCGACGGTTTCGATCACCTGAAACAATTCGAGCGCGGAGCGTGTTTTATTCGATTGCAGATGGCCGATCAGGTGGAATTCGGCGCCGGTGAGGTCGCGGAGGGCTGGAAATTTGGCTTCGAACTCCTGGACGTAATTTTCGCCGAAGACGCGCAGGCCGAGATCGTAGGCTTGGCGGATGGTTCGGGCCGGGAATTTCTTGGTGACGGCAACGAGCGTGATCTCGGATGGCGAGCGTCCGGCGCGCGCGGCGGCCTGGGCGATGCGTTGTTCGACTGTTTCGAGGCGCTCCCGAAGCATCTCAGTAGTCATGATAAGCTTTCCGCAGTATGCGGCTGCTCGCAGAGCGTTTTTGCCGAGCCTCCTCGATTCCGCCTGACCGGAATCGCGCAGGTCGAAGTGCCGAAGTGGACGCGTCTCCACTAAAATAGATAGTTCATGGCTCGATTCCCGGGTGTGGACTATCTCCTGATCGATTCCCAGTTCAGCGAACAGGAACTGATGGTGCGGCAGACGGCGCGGCAGTTTGTGGACGAGCGCGTGGCGCCGCTGATCCGCGACTGTTACCGCGAGGCGCGCTTCCCCATGGAGCTGGTT
>JASHWA010000181.1 GCA_030044325.1 Bryobacteraceae bacterium | reverse complement strand
GTCTTCGCGATCTACGGGCATCCCGAGGCTTCCAATCTCACATATCTCGGCTTGTACGCCTTGCAGCATCGCGGCCAGGAGAGCGCCGGCATTTGTTCCAGCGACGGCCGCGAGATCCACTGCCACAAAGCGATGGGCCATGTCGCCGATATCTTCACGCCGGAAGTTCTGGGCCGTCTTCCGGGCGATCACGCGATCGGCCACACGCGCTATTCGACCGCGGGCGATACGGTTCTGCTCAACGCGCAGCCGTTTTCGGTCGCCTGCAACAAGGGACGCATCGCCGTCGCCCACAACGGCAACATCACCAACGCCGGCGAGCTGCGCCGCGAGCTCGAACGCGAAGGTTCCATCTTTCAGGCCTCGAGCGACACCGAAGTGATCCTGCATTTAGTCGCGCGCTCGCGCGAACGAACGCTGGCCGGCGCTCTGCGCGAGGCGATGCTGCAACTGGAAGGCGCGTTTTCGCTGGTATTTCTGGCCGAGGACCGCATTCTGGTGGCGCGCGATCCGCACGGCTTCCGCCCGCTCGCCTTTGGACAGATGGAGCTGTCGGGCGGCCGCATCTGCTACGTTTTCGCGTCGGAAACCTGCGCCTTCGATCTGATCAACGCCGTGTATCTGGGCGATGTCGAGCCGGGCGAAATGATTATCGCCGGCTCCCTGGGCATCGAGCGCGAGCGTTACGCCCCCGCGCGCGAATCCGCCAACTGCGTTTTCGAGCACGTGTACTTCGCGCGCCCCGATTCCATCGTTTTCGGCCGCCCGGTGGAGGAATCGCGCGAAATGCTGGGCCGGCTGCTCGCGCGCGAGCAGCCCGTCGATGCCGACGTCATCGTTCCCGTGCCCGATTCGGGCGTCGCCGCGGCCATCGGCTACTCCGCTGAGGCCGGCATCCCGTTCCGCCAAGCGCTGATTCGCAATCATTACGTCGGCCGGACGTTCATCGAGCCTTCGCAAGCCATTCGCGATTTCGGCGTGAAGCTGAAACTGAACCCGGTGCGCCATCTGCTGGAAGGAAAGCGCGTGGTGCTGGTGGACGATTCGATCGTGCGCGGAACCACCAGCCGGAAAATCGTGAGAATGGTGCGCGGAGCCGGCGCGCGCGAAGTGCACCTGCGTATCTCCTGCCCGCCGACGGTCTCCCCGTGTTTCTACGGCGTCGATACGCCATCGCTCGCAGAGCTGATCGCCGCCAACAACACGGTCGAAGAGATCCGGCGCTTCGTGGAAGCCGATTCGCTCGGCTATTTGTCTCTTTCCGGCCTGCGCGAGGCCGTCGCCGATGATCGCCATAACTACTGCTACGCCTGCTACACCGGAAACTATCCGACCGAACTCGTCAACATCGAAGAGCTGATGGCCGCCAAAGACCGAAGAGCCTAAAAGCACGAGCCGCGCTAGAGGCTATTTCTTAACGTATTTCTTCAGATCCTTGGGGCCGACCTCGGCGCCGTAGATGTTGCCCTTCGCGTCCACGGCCACCCCTTCGGCGGCGCTGGTGCCGGTCGCATGCTCGTTCGGATCGGGGATGAACGCGATCACTTTTCCGTCCTTCAGGCTACCCATGCGGATGCCGCGCTTCCACCCGTCATGATTGCGCGAAACCGATTCGGATTCCGAATCCGCCACATACAGATTGTCGTGCTTGTCGATGAAGATGCCGCTCGGCCGGCTGAACTGGCGCATCTCGGAGATGAAATTGCCGTCCTGATCGAACACCTGGACGCGATTGTTGTTGCGATCGCCGACGTACAGGCGGCCTTTGGAATCGAACGCCAGCGCATGGGGCTGATCGAATTCGCCCGGCCCGGTTCCATACTTGCCCCAGGTCTTCAAGAGCTTGCCGGTCTTGTCGAACTTGAGAATGCGGTTGTTGCCGGCGCCGTGCCCTTCCGACACGAAAATGTCGCCGTTGGACGCAACGATCACGTCATCGGGAGCGTAGAAATAACCCGGCTCCGCCGCGCCGCCGGGCGTGCCGAGGGTCATCAGCAGCTTACCGGTGTTGCTGAATTTATATACCTGGCTGCCCTTGGTGGCGCCGGGCCGCGGTCCGATGGGACCGGTAGGAGCCGCGCCGCGTCCACGCCCTTCGCCTCGTGCGCCGCGCGCGCCCCGGGCCGGCAGCGGCGCGTTGTCCTGATAGTCGGTGACCCAGACATTATCCTGCCGGTCGACGTAAATGCCGTGCGGAGCAACGAACATTCCTGCGCCGAAATGGATGAGCACATTGCCGTTCGGATCGATCTTCAGGATCGGGTCCAGCTTGCTGAACTCGCCCGTGGCGCGATCCAGGCAGCTATTCTCTCCGCAGCGCTCCGCGACCCAAATGTCCTTGCCGTTTCGGTCGATGTCGACCGCGCTGGTCGAGCCCCAATGTCTCCCATCCGGAAGATGCACCCATCCGGTGATCGTCTGGTAAGGATTGGGAGCATCGTTGGTCGGAGCGACGGTCTGGGCCCAGGAAACCGCGCTGAAGGCGACGGCGGCGTATGCGAGGAAACGGGGTATCACGGGTTCTCCTTGTTCAAATGGGGTTTCGGCCCCTCATAAAGACTCGCGTATCGGGTTCCGTTTGTCAATCGGGAGTGGTGCGCTAAATCGGCTAAATCGGCGTTGACCGGCGCGCTCCGCGCCCTACCGTCGCGGTTCCGAAGCGGCGCCCGCCGATCCGCGAGACCGGGAGATGTGATCGAGACTTGAGCGAAGGCTCGCTTTGAGTGCGGCCGAGCCGCTTTCCGCCGCCAGGTTCCGCAGCTCGCGCGGGTCGTTGTCGTAATCGTAAAGTTCCTCGCCTTCGGGCCCCCACGTGGTGTAGCGGTAGCGCTCGGTTCGAATCGAATATCCCATCAGAGGCTTGCCGTCCGATGTCTGGCGGGACACCTGCGAGATTGCGGGGTGGTCCCACTGGCTATCCGGATTGGCGAGCAAAGGAGCGAGACTCCGGCCTTGCAGATTCGAGGGTGCTCCTTTCAGTGCGCACAGCTCCGCCAGTGTCGGATAGATATCGAGATGCTCCACCGTTCGCCCGCAGCCTCGACCCGCGGCCGGCACGCCCGCGCCCGCCACAATCAGCGGAACACGAGCCGAGGGCTCAAACAGCATGGTCTTCTGCCATTGCCCGTGTTCGCCCAGCATCCAGCCGTGATCGGCCCAGAAGACGATGGTGGTGTCCCGGGCGAGATCCATGCTTTGGAGGGCATCGAGCAGCCGGCCGACCTGCGCGTCCACAAAGCTGGTTGCCGCGTAGTAGGCGCGGATAGCCTCGCGATGCTGCTGCTGGCTCATCCCGTAATTCGCAGTCATCGACATGTAGGCGACGCGCGGGGCGATGGTCAGCTCGCTTGGCTCGAACGGCGGAACCTGGATCTCGGCGGAGGAATACAGATCGAAGTACTTCGACGGCACGATGAAGGGCACATGCGGCCGATAGAACCCGGCTGCCAGGAACCAGGGTTGGTTGCGATGCTCCTCCATCATGGCGATTACGGATTCGGCAACCATATAGTCCGTGATCGATTGCTCGGGCGCGCCGGAAGCATGCTCGGCAAGCGCGATGCCCAGATCTCCGTTCTGGCTCAAGGGAAGAATAGGAGTGTGCCCGTCCTGCGCGATTCGAACTCCCGACGGCCCCCTGCCTCCGCGGGTCCACGGGAGCGTGCCTGACGCGGCTGTGGCGAGCGAAGCTGCCGCCGCCGGCGCGGGCGTGCGCGGAGCAAGGAAGGTGACCTCGGCTTCGTCGTGAGTGCGGTCGTATCCGGCTGGATTGGCCGCCTCCATCCAGCTCGCGGCGTCATCCAATCCGGGCGTGCCAATCTCGCTCGGATTGTTGTAGTGGTAGATTTTGCCTGCCCGCGCCGTGAAATATCCATTTTTGTGAAAAGCCTGCGGCAGGGTCACGGCATCCGGAATCGTGGTTCGAAAATGCACGTTATTCGCCCAGATTCGGGT
>JASHWA010000180.1 GCA_030044325.1 Bryobacteraceae bacterium | reverse complement strand
GTCGCGGTCTGGGTGTAGGTGGTTTCTCCCGACACGGCGGTGACGGTGATGGTGCCGGCGTAGGCGCCGGCGGGAAGACCGGTGGGGTTCACTTCCACCTTGATGCTCGCGGGACTGGTGCCGGTGGTTTCGGAAACCAGCAGCCAGGCGGCGTTAAAGGGTGATCCGGAGATGGCGACGCTGAAATTCAAATCTTTGGGCGTGGTCTGGACTTGCATGGTCTGCGCGGTGGGCAGCGTGGTCGCGCCGATCTGGTAATCGATAGTCATCGCGGAGGGCGTGAGCGTGATGCCGTTGGAGCCCGACTGCGAAAATGCCGGCAGGCACACGGCGACGGCAAGGATCGGAATGGTTTTCAGCACGGAATGCTCCTCGGCGCGAAGTATTGGGGGCGACGTGGATATCGCCTGCCGCACGTATCGGCCGGAGGCGAGCGAGTGTGAGCCGGCGCTGCGCTCCCTGGCGGGTTTGCGTGGAAACCGTCTTTGAACCGCTCCCTACGGTCGCGGCTCGGGGTCGGCGCTAAACGGAATCAGCCGGATGGAGGCCGCGACCGGGGTTTTTATGCTTGGCGTGCCGGGTAAGCTATCCTGAAATTTTGATGCTCAGAGTCCGTTTTGCCCCCTCGCCCACCGGCTATCTTCACATCGGCGGCGCGCGAACCTTCATTTTTAACTGGCTCTACGCGCGCCGGAACGGTGGAACCATGGTTCTGCGCATCGACGATACGGATGTCGAGCGCAACACGCAAGCATCGGAGAATTCGATTTTCGAAGGTCTCAACTGGCTGGATCTCGGGTGGGACGACTTCTGCCGCCAGTCCGATCGCCGTCACGTGCATCAACAGGCCGCAGAAGCGATTCTCGAACGCGGCATGGCGTATCGCGACTTCACGCCGGCGAGCTCGACGGAAGAGGAGCACAGTCACGACGGCGGACCGTGGCTGTGCAATCCGGGAATGCGCGAACTATCGCGATCGGAAAGCGACCGCCGCGCGGGGGCGGGCGAGCCGTTCGTGCTGAGATTCCGTGTTCCGCGCGAATCGCGCTCGGAGGTGGTGGTCAAGGATCTGGTGTACGGCCGCGTGACGAAATCCACGTCCGATCTGGAAGATTTCGCGCTGCTGCGCTCGACCGGCGTTCCGACTTATCATATGGCCTCCTGCGCCGACGACGCGGATCTGCGCATCAGCCACATCCTGCGCGGGCAGGAGCATCTGGCCAACACGTTCAAGCACGTGCTGATTTTCGAGGCGCTCGACGCGCCGATGCCGCAATTCGCGCATCTTCCGCTGCTGATGGCGCCCGACGGATCGAAACTATCCAAGCGCAAGCACGGTCCGGTGGTGAGCGTGACCACCTATCGCGACGCGGGATTCTTGCCGCACGCCTTCATCAATTTTCTGTGCCTGCTGGGGTGGTCGCCCAAGGATAATCGGGAGGTGATGTCGCGCCAGGAGCTGATCGACGCGTTCACGCTGGAAAATGTGAATCACTCGAACGCGGTGGTTAATTTCACCGATGACGATCCGTTCGATCCCAAAGCGGTGTGGCTGAATGCGGAGCACATCCGCTCGCTCGATCTGGACGGCCTGGCGGCGAAACTCGTGCCGTTCGCCGAAGCGGCGGGATTCGAGACCAATTTCGGAAAAATGCGCCAGATCGCGCCTCTGATTCAGGAGCGCATCAAGCTGCTGCGCGACGTCTCGACGGCTGCGGATTTCTTTTTCCGGGAGGAGCTTCCGCCCTACGATCCGAACGAGCTGATTCCGCAAAAAGGCGATCGCGCGATGGCGCTGACTGTGCTTCAGACGGCGTGCGATATTGTTTCGACCGCCGAATTCACGCACGACGCGCTCGAAGCGGCGCTCAAATCGGGGGCGGAAAAATTGAAAATCAAAACCGGGCAGATGTATCTGCCGGTTCGCGTGGCGGTGTGCGGACGCAAGATCGCGCCGCCGCTGTTTTCGACGCTCGAAGTGCTGGGCCGCGAAACGACGCTCCAGCGCGTCGCGCGCGCCATCAAAATGCTGAAATCATGACGACGCCAGGCCACATGGATAACGCCGCGGCCGCATCCAATTTCATCCGCGACATCATTACCGAGGATTTGAAGACCAACAAATACGGCGGGCGCGTGCATACGCGGTTTCCGCCGGAGCCGAATGGGTACCTGCATGTCGGCCACGCGAAATCGATCAATCTGAACTTCGGCCTGGCGCGCGAATTCGGCGGGAAATGCAACCTGCGCTTCGACGACACCAATCCGTCGAAAGAGGAAACGGAGTACGTCGAATCGATCATCGAAGACGTGAAGTGGCTGGGAGGCGAATGGGCGGGAATTTATTACGCTTCCGATTATTTCGATCAGCTGTACGAATGGGCCGTCGATTTGATCCAAAAAGGCAAGGCTTACGTTTGCGATCTGAGCGCGGATGAAGTACGGCAGATGCGCGGCACGCTCACCGAACCGGGCGTCGAAAGTCCGTACCGCGATCGGTCGATTGCAGAAAATCTTGCTCTGTTCGAGCGCATGCGCGCGGGTGAATTTCCGGATGGCGCGCGAACGCTGCGCGCGAAAATCGACATGGCGTCGCCGAATCTCAACCTGCGTGATCCGGTGATGTATCGCATCCTGCACGCGTCGCATCACCGCACCGGCGACAAATGGTGCATTTACCCGATGTACGATTTCGCGCACGGGGAATCGGATTCGATCGAGCGCATTACGCATTCCATTTGCACGCTCGAATTCGAAGACCATCGCCCGCTGTACGACTGGTATGTCGAGCAGTTGGGAATTTATCATC
Source organism: Bryobacteraceae bacterium (assembly GCA_030044325.1). Classification (GTDB taxonomy): domain Bacteria; phylum Acidobacteriota; class Terriglobia; order Bryobacterales; family Bryobacteraceae; genus Palsa-187. The sequence goes on along the minus strand of JASHWA010000180.1, from coordinate 43 downwards.
CGCAGCAGATCGAATTCGACCGGCTGAATCTGACGTACACGCT
>JASHWA010000179.1 GCA_030044325.1 Bryobacteraceae bacterium | reverse complement strand
AATCCACACAGTCGAGCTCATCGAAAACATGCGCGTGTTGACGCGCACTTCCGGAGTGCGGTCAAGCTGCAGCAGCGGCCCGCGCTCTTTCGCCGCGGTGCGATCGTAAATAAACAGGGCCGCTCCCGCCCCCGCGGCGAAAATCGGGAACCATACCGCGGTGATGGTGACGTTGGCATTCTGGATGGGCCCGCTTCCCCACAGGAATCCGAGCGATTTGACCGCGTCGGCGAGCGCCAGCCCGGCCAGCGCGAAGTGCCGCACCGCAAGGGCGCGCCCGGCGCTGTTGAGACCCTTCATCAGCTCGCGCGAACGTTCGATCGCCGCAGTGCCGCTTAATTTTTCCACCACGCAGACCACCGGCCAGAGGCAGTCCCGGATCACCCAGCCGGGTCCGAAGGCGAAAATAGAGCGCACTTGCGTGATGGCGAGCGAAGGCAGCATTCGGATGAGCTTCCAGAACACGCGAAACCAGAGGAATCGCCGGATCCGTACCTGCTCATCGACGGCCATCAGAGCCGCCGCGGCGCGCACGAGATTATCGGAGAAAACGAAAAACACCGCGGCCGCCAGCGGCACCAGCACATTCCGCACTGCCGCCGCCGGCAGCATCCGGCTCATGGGAACCAGGAGCGCCGTCGCGGACAAGACTGCCGCGTACATCGGCGTCATCACCAGGGCGAAGGCGGCCAGGTGCTGCATCAGGAACGCTTTCGACCGCCGCAGCATGAGGAACTCGGCATCCACCGCGTTGTGAAACCTCCGCGCGAAGGCCATCGCCGACGGCGGACGGTGCGCGGGATCACGCGCCAGTCCGGCCAAAATCGCGGCGGAGACGTCCGGCGGAATTTTGCGGAGCGTCGCCGGCGCGCGCGGGCTGCCGCGCTGATGATATTCGATCAGATCGCTGACCGAGCCCTGAAACGGCATTTCCCCGCACACCAGCCAGTAGGCGACCACCGCAAGGCTGTAAATATCGGAGCGGAAATCGATCTCCTTTCCGAGCGCCTGCTCGGGCGACATGTAGGCCGGCGTGCCCAGCAGGCTGCCGGGCATCGTCTTGGCATCCGCGCCGCTATCGGCGGACCCCGAGGAAAACGGCGAGGGAGTGGAGGCGATCGCCACGGTTTCCACTTCCTCGGCCTTCCTCGGTTGGCTCGGATATTCGACCGCGACGGTTTCGAGCCCGTCCTGATCGGGATTCGGCCCCAGAGGGGGCAGCAGCGGCGGCTCGGCAAGCGGCATCGCCCAGCCTTCGAGAAGATTCACCTTGGCCACCCCGAAATCGAGAACCTTCACCGTGTATCCGCCGCGGCCGTTCGGCTCCAGCCAGATGTTATCCGGCTTCAGATCGCGATGCACCACTCCGTGGCGATGCGCTTCATCGAGAGCGAGACCGATCTGATCCAGAAAGTCGGCGATCAACGGCAGCGAAAGGTTGGGACGGGAGCGCTCGAAATCGGTGAGCGTCTCGCCGTCGAGAAACTCCATCACCAGGTACGGCATGTCCCCGCGCGGCGCCCGCGCGATACCGAAATCGGTCACATTGACGATGTTCACGTGGCGCAGCCGTCCGCAGGCTTGCGCTTCGCGCTGGAAACGCGCCAGGAAGTGCGGCTCGCGAGCCCATTTCGGCGCGATTACCTTCACGGCGACCACGCGTGTGGTGCCAAGATGCGTGGCCAGGTACACATCCCCCATGCCGCCGGAGCCCAATCGCTTGTCGACGCGGTACTTGGAATCGAGAATTTCCCCGGCTAACGAGTGGTCCACGCCTGGATTTAACCGACAACATTAACACGAATTGGGGATGGCGAGAGCCCGATCCGCTATCGCGAATACAGGCGATCGCGAATCAACACGCCAATGGCCAGGATGGCCGCGCAGGCGAACAGCGCAATTCCGACCAGATGGTATACGCGGTCCTTGGGCAGGGCGGCGTTTCCCGCCGCGGGCGTTGGCGGAGTTTCCGCCAGGCTCTGCGGCGAAACATCGAGTGATTGGGCGGGTGATTCGGGCGGCTGCGTCGTTTGAGGCGCGATCTCCGCTTCGCGCTGCCGCGCGATGAGCGCTCGTAACTGCTCCTCGCGTTGCTCAGCTTCGCGCTTGTGTGCGGCCAGAATCTGTTCGCGGCGCGAGCGTTCCTCCTGCTCGCGTTGCTGCGCCGCCTGCTGTTGAGCGATCCGGCGTTGAGGGCCGAGAAGCTCTTCCCGCTGACGGTCGAGCGGAGACTGGAACGCCAGCGCGCTCGCGACACTTGCGAACAGGAGAACGAGAGGCGCCATAAGCTGCCAGCATTTGGACGGCTGCTCGAGGAATCGGGTTACGGCAGCAGATGGCCTTCAGTTGCCTTTCTTTTTCAGCTCGGCAAGCTCGGTGGAGATGGTTCCGTCGTTGTTGATTTCAATCAGATCATAGAGTGTGGCGGTTCCGCCTTTGTACAGGGCGATCTTTCCGTGATCCATCCAGCATTCGTATTCGATCTCACCGACACCCTCCGTCACCGTGGCTTTCGTGCCGCGGAAGACGATCCGCATGCCGCCCATTCCGTTCGAAGGCTCCCATCGGCCGTCGAATTTTCCGGTGCATGGCGTCAGACCGCTTTTGGGGGGCTGATTCGACGCGCGCGGCGCGGGAGGCGGCGTGGTGGAGGGGCGGATGTTCTGGAACGTAGTCGTTACGGTCCCCCCCTCCACCCGCACGCTGACCTCATTGACACCGTAGTTGTATCCCGAAATCTCGCCTTCGAGCCATTTGCCCTGATAATTGACCTGCACCCGATCCTTCAGATCCCACTGGCCGGCGAGATGATCCTCCATGGTCAGCTTGCCGAGGCGGCGCAACTCCGCGGGGTAGCTTTTCCACACGTCGGCGCCGTTGTCGGCGTGAACGAAATAGGAGCTTCCGCGAACTTGCGCCACCTTGGCATTCATCCAGCCGAACGCGGTGAGGATTTGAACTACATCGCCAACCTTGAATCCGCCCGCTCCGGCCTGGGCGCCCGCGGAAGCGCCGCCCGCCGGCAGGCCTTTTGCCTCGGCTTTGGCCTCATCCGCTGTCTGGACGTGGCAGTAGGAGAGTAACCCCATCACCTGCTGGTGTGTGGATTTTCCGCGCATGCTCCGTCCGTCGGCGCGAAACGTTTCGATATCACAGGCGTCGCTCGGGTTCGCTCCAGCGCAGGAATAGGCGCGCATGCGCGCTTTCAGCGTGGGACATTCGTAGGTGACGTTGAACTGGAGCGCGGGCTGGGCATCCAGGCCCAGCAGAAACATGGTTGAAAGGCTCAGCGGGATCGAAAGGCGCATTTCACCCTCCTTTATTGAGATCCTTACAACCTACCTTACGAAATCCCGATCTCAAAACCGTCAATCAAGAAATAGAAAAACTGAGAGCCCTCAGCAGTACGGAGCAGGCCTTCAGCCCGCACGCCGGTTTTAACCAGCGACATAGGCGGATTTGAAAATCCGCCGCAGGCTCAAGCGTGCCCCACCCTTACAGATTTCCGCGCAGGCCCTGCTCACGCTCGATGGCCTCGAACAGGGCTTTGAAATTTCCTTTTCCGAAACTGCGGCTGCCTTTGCGCTGGATCACTTCGTAGAACAGCGTGGGGCGATCTTCCACCGGCTTCGAGAAAATTTGCAGCATGTAGCCTTCATCGTCGCGATCGACCAGGATGCCCAGTTCCTCGAGTTGGCGGATGGGCTCGTCGATCTTGCCGACGCGAGCAGCGAGCTCGCGATAATACGCGCTGGGGACGCGCAGAAAATCGACGCCCTGATCGCGCAGCGCGGTGACGGTGCGAATAATATCGCCGGTGCCCATAGCGATGTGCTGCACGCCGGGACCTTTATAAAACTCGATGTATTCCTGGATCTGCGATTTCTTGCGGCCCTCGGCCGGCTCATTGATCGGAAATTTAATGCGGCCGTTGCCGTTGGCCATCACTTTCGACATCAGCGCGGAGTACTCGGTGGAAATATCCTTATCGTCGAAGGTC
>JASHWA010000178.1 GCA_030044325.1 Bryobacteraceae bacterium | reverse complement strand
TGGCGCGTTCGATGCGCGTGGCCGCGTTGCGGAACGTGAAGCTGCGCCGGCGCACCTCGTCCATCATCGCGGGCGCGAAATAATCCCAGGCGGGCAGCGGTCCGCCGCTCAACAGGTACAGCGGGAAATTGAAAATATTGATCAGCGAGGCGAGCGCAATGCCCAGCGTCTGGCCGACGCTCAAAAAAATCGCCTTGGCGCGATCATCGCCGGCGACCGCCGCTTTATACACGTCTTCCGACGTCAGATCGGGACCCAGGCCCACCAGCCGGGCCATCACCGAAATCGCGGTCGCCGAGGCGTGTTTTTCCAGGCACCCGACGTTGCCGCAGCCGCACGGATTGCCGGTGGGAACCACGGTGATATGCCCGATTTCGCCCGCCATCCCCACGCTGCCGCGCAAGATTCGTCCCCCGCAAACAATTCCTCCGCCCACGCCGGTCCCCAGCGTCAACAGCACCAGATCATCGACGTCCCTGCCCGCCCCCATCCACTTTTCGCCGAGCGCGGCGGCGTTGGCGTCGTTTTCGAGGATCACCTTGAAGCCCAGCCGGCGTTCGAACTCGTCGCGAACCGGATAGTTGTTGAATTCCGGGAGATTGTTGGCGCCGGCGATGACGCCGGTCTCCATCACGATAAAGCCGGGAAGTCCCACGCCGACGCCGACCAGGTCGTGTTCGCCGAGGCTGGTGCGAAGAGTTTCGATCGCCTGGACCATATCGCCGATGACGGCGTCGCGGCCGGCTTTGAGGTGCGTGCCTCCCGCGATCTTGCCGAGAATTTTTCCGGATGGATCGATGGCGGCCGCGCGAAGATTGGTGCCGCCCAGATCGACGCCGATGGAGTACTGGCTCATGCGCTCGCATGATAACATTCCGCGCGGTGGTTACTGGTCGCGCAGAGCGCGGGCAGGATCGATGCGCGTGGCGCGATGCGCGGGGATGACGCAGGCCAGCGCGGCGGCCGCGGCCAGCGTCAAGGAAGCCGCGGCGAGCGTCAACGGATCCGTCGCGCTGATGCCGACCAGAACGCTGCGCAGCGCCGAAGCGGCGGCGATCGCGCCAACCATCCCGATCGCGATTCCGATCGCAGCCAGCCGCATCCCCTGTCCCAGCACCTCCGCCAGCACCGCGCCCGGAGTCGCGCCCAGCGCCATCCGCACGCCGATCTCATGGCGGCGCTGCGCGACGGCGTATGAATTCACGCCGTAAATTCCCACCACCGCGAGAATCAGCGCGAGCAGCGCGAATCCGCTCATGATCTGCATCTGAAAGCGCGGCTCGGCGAAGCTCAAATCGAAGCTCTGCTGCATCGCGCCGGCCTGATCGATGGGCTGCTCCTTGTCGATCGCCATCAGCTCGCGGCGTACCGCCTCGGCGACGGCGCCGGGATGGACGCGCGTGCGCACGGCGAACCACATCACCTGGTTCCACACGTGCTGCGCGTGCGGAGCGTAGATCATGGGGTCCGCATCCGCGCCCAGATCGGCTTCTTTCAGATTGGCGATCACGCCGACGATTTCAGGATGAATTTCGTCCTCGAATCCGGTTTTCCCGAAGATCGGGCGATTCAGAACCAGATGGTTGCCCACGGGATTTTCATTCGGAAAATAGCGCCGCGCGAACGCCTGGTTGACCATCACCACGGGCGGCGAGGAAGCGTCGTCCTGATCCGTGAATCCGCGGCCGCGGAGAATCGGAATGCGGAGGGTGCGAAAAAATTCCGCCGTGACGCTGACGTAGCCGGCGCCGGGACGCTCGCCCATATCGCGCGGCGGCGCACTCGAAAGATCGAAAGGGACTTCCATGGTGTGCTGCTGCAGCGGAAGGTTGCTCGACGCGGCCACGCTTTCGACTCCAGGCAACGCGGCGATGCGCCTGAGCGCCTCCTGATGAAAACGAAACGCGTGCGCGGCGTCGTATTTCCCCACCGGAAGAAACAGGCGCAGCGTGAGCACGTTCTGCGGATCGAACCCGAGGTCGATCGCGTACATCCTGCGAAGGCTTTCGATCATCAGGCCGGCGCTGGTGACCAGAATCAGCGCGAGGCCGATTTCGGCGGTCACCAGAATCTGGCGCATGCGCTCGCGGCCGCGGCCGGAAGTGGTTCCGCGGCTTGAATCCTGGAGCGTTTCCTGCACGTCGGGACGCGTGGCGGTGAGCGCCGGCGCAAGGCCGAACAGCACGCCGGTGACGATCGAAACAATGGCGGTGTAGAAAATGGCGAGCTGGTTGAGCGCGATCGGCGTCGCGCTCAGGGTGATATCGGCGGGAACAACCGCGGGCGCCGCGCGGATCAGCGCCCAGGCGAGCGCGAGTCCCGCGGCGCCGCCGGCGAGCGACAATACGACGCTTTCGGTAAGCAGCTGGCGCGCCAGGCGCCCGCGCGTCGCCCCCAGCGAAAGCCGCAGCGCAATTTCCCGGCTGCGAACGGCCGAGCGCGCGAGCAGCAGCGTGGCGACGTTGGCGCACGCGATCAGAAGCGTCAGCCCCACCGCGCCGAACAGCAGCGCCAGGCGCGTGCGCCCGTTGCCGTTCTTCACCTGGAGACTGCGGCTGGTGATCCACTCGCGAAAATCGACCACCTCATTGGTCCAGCCCCTGCTGCTCGCCGGGTATTGTTCGGCGAGCGAGCGCGCGACTTGCGACATCTCCGCCGCCGCGGTGGGAAGCGCCGTGCGCAGCCGGCCGATCACGATCAGAAAATGATAGTCGCGATTGGCGCGGTCGAGCGCGATCGGCGTCCACACCTGGTGCGTCCGCCAGATGAACTGAAAATCGGGCGGCATAACCCCGATAATCGCGTAGGAATTTGCGTTGAGATGAATCGTGCGGCCGAGAATATTGGGATCCCCGCCGAAATTCTCCTGCCATAAGCGATAGCCGATCACCGCGACCTTCGACGCGGCCGCGGCGTTGTCGATCCCGTCCTCATCGGGAAGAAAAGTGCGCCCGAGCACGGGCTTGACGCCCAGCAGATGAAAAAAATTCGCGGTAACGAAAGCGCCGGTGATCTGCGTAGGACGGTCGCCTCCGCTGACCACGAAGGTCCCCGCGCGAAATCCGGCCAGATCGGAGAACGATTTCGCCAGTTTCCGGTAGTCCAGAAATTCCGCGGAAGATGCGCCGCGCTGCACCCCCTGCGCGTCGCGATCCCACGTCATGGCCAGCGTGGACGGGTCGGGAAAGCGCACCGGGTGCAGCATCAGCGCATCCACAATGCTGAACATCGCCGAATTCGCGCCGATTCCCAGCATCAACGCCAGAATGACGGTCAGCGTAATTCCGGGAGAGCGCAGCAAGATGCGAACGCCGAATCTAATATCCTGCGCAATCGATCCCATTGATTCCGGAAATGCCGTCTCATTATGATACTCCGCGGCACTGGACTAAAATGCTCACATGACTGCATTGCGGCAGGATCTCGCTTACGCCATCCGCATGCTTTGGAAGTCGCCGGGATTCGCGGCGATTGCGGTGGTGACCCTCGCGCTGGGAATCGGCGCGAATACGGCCCTGTTTTCGGTGGTGAGCGGCGTGCTTCTCAATCCGCTCGCGTATCCGCACTCTGATCGGCTCATCACGATTTACGACAAACGGCCGGGATACGATCGCGGCCCCGTGGTTTATCTGAATTTTCTCGATTGGCAGCACGAAAACCGCGCTTTTTCCTCGATGGCGCTTTATCGCAACCAGGATTACAACGTCGCCGAAAGAGCCGAAGCGCAGCGCTTGAGCGGATATATGATTTCGGCGGGCTTTTTTTCTACGCTGGAAGTGGCGCCCGTGATCGGCCGCACCTTCCGATCCGAGGACGATCGGGTGGGCGCCGCGCCGGTGGCCATTTTGGGCGGAGGGTTGTGGATCCGCGAATTCGGCGCTGCGCCGGACGTGATCGGAAAATCGCTGGTGCTCAACGGAAAGTCGTATGAAATCGTGGGCGTGATTCCTGCGAATTTTCGATTCTACGGGCAGAGCCGCGACATCTACACCCCCATCGGGCAGTGGAACGATCCGTCCTTCCTCGACCGGCGCATTTCGGTGAGCGCGCACGCCTTCGGGCGGTTGAAGCCGGGCGCAACGATCGAACGCGCCCAGGCGGACATGGACCTGGTCGCGGGAAATCTGGCGGCGGAATTTCCGGTGGCTGATAAGAACGCCGGCATCACGCTGGTTTCGATGAAACAGGACATGGTCGGCAACGTCCAGCCGTATTTATTTGTGCTGCTGGGCGCCGTGGGATTTCTGCTGCTGATCGCGTGCGCGAATGTAGCCAACCTTCTGCTGGCTCGATCGATGGGCCGCGCGCGCGAGTTCGCGGTGCGCGCCGCTTTAGGCGCCGGCCACGCCCGCATCGTGCGGCAGCTTCTCACCGAAAGCGGCGTGCTCGCGGGTTGCGGCGGAATTCTCGGTCTGCTGTTCGCCTATTCGGCGACCCGCGCGGTGCTGCGTACGTTTCCCGCCGCTCTGCCCCGCGCCGAAGAAGTTTCGCTCCATTCCGGCGTCTTGTTTTTCAGCCTGGCGGTCACGCTGGTTTCCTCGATCATGGCCGGCCTCGCGCCCGCGCTGCGCAGCTCGCGCGTAAGCTTGCAGGAGATCCTCAAGGAAAGCGGGCGCGCATCGAGCGCCGCGCGGCATCGCATGCAGCGGACCTTCGTTACGGTGGAGCTGGCGCTCGCCCTGGTTCTGCTCGCCGGCGCGGGGTTGATGCTGCGCAGCCTCTCCGCGCTGTGGCGCGTCGATAACGGATTCAATCCGAGCCACGCGATTACCTTCAGCCTGTCGATGCCGTCCACTTCGGCCACCACCTCCGCGCAAACGCGCGCGCGGCTGCGCCAGTTCCACGACAAGATGCGCGGCATTCCCGGCGTCGAGGCGGTTTCGGTCACGCTCGGCTCGCGCCCCATGATTCATGACTCGTCGCTGCCGTTGTGGATCGAAGGCCGGCCCAAACCGGCCAACGACAACGAAATGCCCGCGGCGATGTTTTATCTGGTGGAAGCCGGGTTCGAGCGCGCCATGGGAATCACGCTGCTGCGCGGGCGATTCGTGACTCCGCAGGACAACGAAACCGCGCCCATCGTGATCGATATCGACGACGTATTCGCGCGCACCTATTTTCCGGACCAGGATCCCATCGGCCAGCACGTTCACCTCACACAGTTCAACGTAGAGGCGGAGATCGTCGGCGTGGTGCGCCATGTGAAGCAGTGGGGGCCGGGCGCGGATGAAAAAGCCGCGCTCGAAGCGGAGTTTTTCTATCCCTTCATGCAGATGCCCGAAAAAATCATGGCGCTCGCCGCGGGCGCGGCGGCGGTTGTGCTGCGAACCGCGGGCGATCCGGCGGCGATCATGGAGCCGGTGCGGCGCGCGGTTCGCGAGCTCGATTCGCGCGAAGTGGTCTACGCGGTCCAGACCATGGACGATGTGGTCGCCGCTTCGCTTGCCGCGCGGCGGCTTTCGATGACGCTGCTTTCTATCTTCGCGGCGCTGGCGCTGCTTCTTTCCTCCGTGGGAATTTACGGGGTGATTTCGTATGTCACCGGCCGGCGCACGCATGAAATCGGCGTGCGCATGGCGCTCGGCGCGCAGCGGGGCGACGTGATGCGCCTGGTGGTGGGCGAAGGCGCGAAACTGGCGCTCGCCGGCGTTGCCGCGGGCATCGTGGCTGCATTCGCGCTGACCAGGCTGATCGAAAAAGAGCTGTTCGGCGTCAGCGCGCATGACCCGCTGACCTTCGCCGCGGTGGCGCTGTTGTTGATGATCGTCGCGCTGGCTGCCTGCTACCTTCCCGCCCGGCGTGCCGTTCGCGTCGATCCTGTGGAAGCTCTGCGCTGCGAGTAGGTTGACGCCCGCAATGGGCAATTCTACAAGATCACCGGCGGACAGCGAAAGTCAACGCCGCGTGAAGCCGTCCGCGCTCCACTCCTCAGACCCGACTCCGTTGTGCACGAAAAAGAGTCCTTCAGGATCGTATTTTTTCTTTACCGCCGCCAGACGCGAGTAGTTAGCGCCCCAATAGGCGTGCTGGAAATCGCTCTCGAAATAATTGCTCTCGCTCACATACGCTCCCGGCGACGCGACCAGGGATCGAAGCCGGCTCATGCATTGCTCCACGCGCTCCGCCGCTTTCCGCCCCTCTGCGACGGACGGCTCGTGCCCTGCGATTCCCGGATACGCGGGACCCTCGCCGTTGGCCGAGATCGCCAGCGCGAACGCGGTGGTTACCGCGGGGTTGGTCGCCGTGTCCTTGGCCGCGGCGATCGCATCGGGCGGCGCGCCCGCCAGTCCCTTGTTGAAATGCAGCGACACTCCCCAGTGTCGCGACGCTTGAAACAACGCCTCCGCGAGCGGCTCCTGCGCACCATCGTCGAGCAGCGTCTCCGGCAGCCACAGCGACTGATACGCCCAGATGCACCACCCCACCTGCCCGCCGTCGCCCGCCCACCACACGTTATTCGCTCCCGCGCCGGGACGCGAATCGACCGTGAAAGCCGGCTGCTCGCGCACATGCGTGAGCGCGCGATCGAACATGGAAACCAGCGTGCTGTGGTTGGGGTTGGGAAACGCCAGTTCCGGCCAGTGCTCCTTCCACCACGCGAGATCCCAGAAATGCCGCGCCGGGAGGCTCGAGATGATCACCCGGCCGTCCATCGAATAGTCGTGCGGCGAGCGCACCACCCAATCGAGAAACGGCTGCCACGCCTTCCGCGCCTGCCCGGTATTCAAGCCCTGCGAAAGCATGCTGATTTCCAGCGTGTTGTTGGGCCGGAAGCGCGCCTGCTCGCCCCAATGATCGTTGAACAGGTTCTCGCGATAAAATGCGACGAACCGCCGGATCAAACGGCCATACGCGTCGTCGGATGACGCCTTGATCGTGAGGTTTGCGGGGCCGAAAAATTCGGGAAGCTCGCGAACACGCAGCGTCAGCTTGCTCACCACGCCGAAGCTGCCCCCTCCGCCGCCTTTGAGCGCCCAGAACAAGTCGGGATGGGTGGCTGCGTTGGCGATGCGAATCTGGCCGTCGGAGGTGACCACTTCGGCTTCGAGCAATCCCGCCGCCGCCGTGCCGTAATGCTTCGAAAAGCTCCCGAACCCGCCGCTCTGAATCAATCCCGCGACGCCCACCGTGGTGCATCCGCCGCCTTGCACGTATTTCCCGCCCTTGGTCGTGACCGCCTCGTACGCCTGCATCCAGATCGCGCCCGCGCCGATCGTGACGGCCGGCTGCGGCGCGAGGTTGCTTCCCTGCGGAACGAATGCCGGATGCATCTCGATATCGTGCATGTGCCGCGTCCAGATCAGCAGCGAATCGGGCGCGTTGGAGGTGCCCTGATAACTGTGGCCGCCGCCTTTGACCACCAGCCGCAGAGCATTTTCGCGCGCGAAATTCACCGCCGCAGCGATGTCTTGCGCGTTTCGTGCCGCCACTGCGTAGACGCTCGGCTGCGTGGTCCACGCATCCACCCATCCGAGCGTTTGCGTGAGCCCCGGCTGATCGCCGATATAGTACGGATTCCGGATGTTCGCCATAACGGCCTTCGCGGCCGCGCTCGCCGGTTGTGTCTTCACAGCCGCTAACGGAAAATCCACCGGGATCAAATTCCCGCCCACCGAATCCGTGAGCCGCTTCCACGCTGCCCTTGAAGGCCACGCCGCGTCGGACGGCCGCCGCCTCACTTTTTGCGTCGTCGCCGCGATCCCGCGGCGCAACATCAACGCCGCTGCTCCCACAGCCTTCAACGCCGCTCTTCGGTTCATCGATGTTCTCCCGGAGGGTCAGATCGCGTCCGTCCTTATTGTCGCCCCGCGGTCAACCCGGTCACGTCTTCCGCCTGCCGCATCGAGGGACGAAATAACCGCATGAATCGGCGCGTGCCGGCGGTCGCCCTGAAGAAAATTGTCTCATCGAACCCCGCACAGAAACACGACGGTTCCGGTCAGAGAGACGAGCCGTTGAACGTGAAGTGCTGTCTCCCCCATCCCGATCCAACGCTGAGAACGGGTTTGGAGGTAGTGTCCTCATATGAGGACACTACCGGTTTGGAGGATACCGATCGGAAGTGGTTTACAATCAAGGAAGCTTCACCTGTCGGGGCGTAGCGCAGCCTGGTAGCGCACCTGCCTTGGGCGCAGGGGGTCGGGCGTTCAAATCGCCCCGCCCCGACCAAGAACATCAATAGAATGTGGGTTTCTCAACGCCGGTGACCTGCTGCCTGCGCGCATTCGGCACCTTATCGTCGAGAGTGTGGGTCACGCCCGGCGCCGACGCATAATGCCAAGGCGCGTCCACGTCGGTGCCATTGTGATGCAACGCAGGAGTCTCCACCGGAATTGCTGAAACT
>JASHWA010000177.1 GCA_030044325.1 Bryobacteraceae bacterium | reverse complement strand
GTGACCGGCGTCAAGTACTTTTTCCGTCCGGCGACGATTATTTTTCCCGTTTTTAAGGAGAGGAACAGTCGGCCCTGTGGGAATGTGGGAATCGCGAAGCGATTTCCAAGGGCGGTGGAAAGGGTGGAAAACCTGGGGTTGGTTTTCCATGCTTTCCGCGGACCGGCATTTCCACAGGGCTCCGGGGATTTACGCCGGCTTTTCTTCCTTTGCTTTCTTGGCCTGCTCGACCCGATAGCTGGGGATGTTGAGTTCGAGGATGACGCAGTGGTGGACCAGACGATCGATGGCCGCTGCCGTCGTCATCGGATCTTTAAAGATGCCTTCCCATTTGGAGAACGGCAGATTGCTCGAGATCAGCATGCTGCCGCGCTCATAGCGTTCCGCCAGCAGCGTGAACAGCACCTCCATCTCTTCGCGGCTCTGTTGCACGTAGCCCAGATCGTCGATGATCAGTCCCTCGAAGTAGGCCAGCCGTTTGAAGAATCGGCTCAACTTCAGATCCCGCTTGGCCACCAGCAGATCCTGCACCAGCAGCGCCGAGGTGGTGAAGTATATGCGCCGGCCTCGCGCGATCAGTTCCTGGCCGATAGCACACAGCAGATGCGTCTTTCCGCTGCCGGGATTTCCGAACGCCAGCACGTTTTCGCGCCGATCCAGAAACTCACCTTCCAATAGCGTCTTCGTCATCAAGCCAACCTTCGGCGGCAGGCGCTTCAGATTGAAGTTCGCCAGGTTTTTCTCGGCCGGAATCCGCGATTGCCGCAACAGCCGCTGGATTCGTTTATGCCGGCGATCCTCGCACTCGCGCGTCACCAGTTCCAAAAGGTAACGCTCGTAGCTGAGCGTTTCCCGCTCGGCCAGCCGCGCCGATTCTTCGTAGCAGCGCCGCACCGTGGGCAGATGCAGATCCGTCAGCCCCTCGGTCAGCGCCGTTTTCACATCCGCGATCGATGCTGTGCTCATGCCGTCACCTCGCCGCCGCTGAGCAACTCATCGAATACCGCTAGCGACACTGGTTCGACCTCGACTGCCGTGATCGGCGCGCACGGAACGTTGCCCTCCAGCATCTGGGTGACGGTCGCCGCAGTTAACCCACCTTCCTTCAGAAGCACGCGTACGGCTTCTTCCACCAGCGATTCTCCGCGTCGCGCGGCCAGCGCCAGGATCTGGAGGTACTCTTTGGCTCCGCGGCGCGGACCCCACTGATCACGCAGTGCGTCGTAGCTCATGCGGAACCAGCTCGTCGGGAACAGCTCCTCACGATAACGGTAGTTTTCAAACGCGCCTGGTTTCCGCACCAGCCAATCGATAATGTGCCGGTAGTCCACGCGATGCTTGCCGCGCCCGCGCAGCCGCGGCAGCTCTTCCACTTTCCGATCGCCGTACCACACCTCGACCGTGTCCGATTTCAGCCGCACCTCCACCAGCTCACCGATCAACCGGCTGTGCACCGAATACATGTTGCGATGGACCGGAATCAAGCTGCCGGGACTCACCCGCACGTTCATCCGGCGCGTGGTGTCGAGCCGCCGCTCCGGCAGCCGCCGCAACACGCGCATTTCTTCCGCCAGCCGCGCGCGACGGCCCGCATTCAATCGCGCGAACAGCTTCCGCAGGAACTCTTCATAATCAGCAACGCTCGGGAAGTCGCGGCTTCCGCGCATCATCAGCGCCTGCGCCACGGCTTGCTTGAACCGGTAATGTCGCTGTTCAATGTCGCCATTTTCATTGGCGCGGCCAGCCTGGATCTTCTGGCCCTCCACTCCGTAATGCGCCAGCAGAGCGTCGTAGCTTCGCGTGAACTCCTTGCGGTCGGTGAGATTGTTCACCGCCGCGCTCATGCGATCCGTTCGGTGCTCGCGCGGCACGCCGCCCAGCTCCCAGAGCGCCTTCTGCAAACCCTCGCTCAGGCTCTCGAAGCTCTCCGAATAACAGACGGTGCCCGTTTCCCAGTTTGAATAGCTCAGCACGAAATGATAGATCAGATGCGGAAACGCCTCGCCGCCGATGGTGACACCCAACTCGCGGCAGTGCGTGAAATCGGATTGGCACAGCTCGCCTGGCTGGTGCTGCTGTGCGAAGTAAACTTCCTTGGCTGGACCTTCCGTCGCCCGCCACTGCTTGATTTTCCGCTGCAGCGTCCGCAACTGGCCATCGGCGAATCGTCCTGGCTCAATCTGTTGCAGATGCTCGAATAGCGTTTTGGCCTGCAACCCCGGCTCAACTTCCAGCCGCTGCCGCATCTCTTCCCAGACCGCGGCGAACGGATCCGGCCGCGTCCGCCACTCATGTTTTTGCTTCATCTCGCTCGGCAGCCGCCGATCCCGCAGGTATTTTCGGGCCGTCTTGGCGTCCATACCCGCCTTGGCCGCCGCGACTTCCAGCGTCAATTCCTCTCGAATCAACCGCCACAGCCGTTTCACCTGCTGGTCGCTCACCATACAAGCCTTTGTGGCTCATACGGCTCGCGCCTGCCTACCCGCCGGGAATTTTAATTGTCGCCGGCAGGGAAATCTAATTGTCGTTGATCAGACAGATGTCCTTCGTAATGATACTGGCGAGCCGTTGAGCAAACCGGCCCTTGCCGATCGCGGTAATGTCTCTTAGGAACTGGTCGGCATCTATACACGCCGGCTTTGCAGACCAGTCTCCGGCTCGCTTCTTCGCAGCGCCATTCTCCGTCAGTTCCGCGATAACGCCGCACATGCTTTTATGCCGGCCCGCCTTGAACAGGTCTACCTCAAGACAATGACCGTTCACGAAGAATCCCCGCTTAACCGCCAGTTCGAGCTGCTTCTCTTCGGTCGGGAACTTCGCCAGGATCTTGGCTGGCACAGTATCCTGCAGAAGCTGGAGGACTCGCGCGACCCCACGGTCTCCGTGGTCGCTGGGATCACGATCTGTGAGCACGGCAAAGGGAGCGTTCAAGCCTTTCAGCAGCTTCACATACGGCCCGAAATGAGTTCCTGAAATCGAGCACACCACGATCCCCAGTTGATCGAGATCTTTGTCCATCAACCGGGCGAGAGCCGGCACCAAATACACTTCCGCATCGCCCTCAACCAGCAATACGCCCTTGGCGAATAGCATTTCGCCTCGCGATACATCCAAATACCGCTCAAGATCATCCCTATCCGATTCGTCGAACTCCAATTCCGCGGCCGACGCCGCTTCGGTTGCGTTGTCAACCTTGCGCAGCGCAACCAGAGATTCCAGCGGCGACACGCTCACGATGTGCGGGGAGTGGGTGGTCAGCAGAATGGTCCGGCGCCCGTCCGTGTCTTCCATCTGCTTTCCCTCTTGATGGACGCGCCGGCGCAGCACATCCCGATAAACGAGCCGTTGAAGGTATGGATGCAGATGCGCCTCCGGTTCTTCAATCGCGAGAAACGTGTGATCGCGGGCACCTTCCTCAACCAGCTGCTCAATCTCCAGGAGCTTCAGCGCCAGATAGAGTATATTCGCCGAGCCGAGGCTCGCCTCGCTGATCCCGCGCTTACCCGTATCGATGAAGATGCGTAGACCCCGCAGCAACCGGTCGGCGTCTGCCGGAGAAAATCCCAGCGACGTATCCAGCCCCTGTGATGGCCCGCCGATCTCCGCCAGCCGATCCCTGATCTGTTGCGATAGCGCACTGATCGCATCGGTTTCCGTGATCGACTTCGTTACGTCAGTGACCGACTGGGCGATCCCTTTGAGCGCCTCCGGGTCCATCTGAGCCGCCGCCCGGTCCAGAAGGGGACGAAGCGGGGACCGCCGCCAGTTCCCGAGGTCGGCCTCGGCATCCCGAAGCGCGGCCAGAAACTCCAAAGGGCCGGCGCCGCACATCGCCTGCCACGATGTTTTCGATCCGATCGCCGCCGTAAATCACCCACTCGTAGTCGGCTTCCTTCGGCGCTTCCTCTCCCTCGGCTCTGAATGGACCGAAGGCGTAGGTAAGGCGCGAGACCATCGGCTCATGAGACACCAGATGCTCACAAAGCACCGCAAGCTGCTTGGGGTCTTCCTTGAAGTCAGCGATTTCCACGGAAATCTCGATGCGGTCATCCTTCGACAACGGACGCGGAAGGCCGTCCCAGAAGTCCTCGATACGGAGTTGGCGAAAGGAATCTGGCAACGAGGGATCGAGGACCAGCCGAATCGCGTAAATCAGATTGGACTTTCCCACCTTGTTCTCGCCCACGAAGATCGCATGTTGACTCAAAGGGATGTCGATGCTCTGGAAGTTTCGGAAATTGGCAATCTGTAATCGCGAAAGTCGCACGAAATAGTCTCCTCCGCTGTTTGGTCGTCACACTATCGTACGCACCCTCGGCAAGCTTCGCGAGTCTAGCAGGCGTATGTGGTCCGAAGGTTTTCAGGGACCGCTACGAACGCACTAACTGCTTCCTATCAGCCAAAATCAGGC
>JASHWA010000176.1 GCA_030044325.1 Bryobacteraceae bacterium | reverse complement strand
GATGAGCGACGCCCGGAGGCATGAAAATGCTGTGCGCATTGCGGACGGGCGGAAGGAGGGGACAGTCCGCCGAGGGTGTTGAAGACAGTCCCCTTCTTCCGCGGATTGTGCGGCCTTGATGTGATACATTCGCGCCATGATTCACGATTTCCGTTACGCGCTGCGCGCCTTGCGGCGGTCGCCGGGATTTACGGGCGCCGCGGTGGTGACACTCGCGTTAGGAATCGGGGCCAATTCGGCGATTTTCAGCGTGGTCAACGCTGCCCTGATTAAGCCCTTGCCTTATCCTGATGGCGACCGGCTCGCATTTGTCTTTGCTACGGCGCCGGGCGTCGAGCGCGACTTCGTTTCGCAACCGGATCTCGACGATTGGCGCGCTCAGGCGCGATCGTTTAGCGCAATGGCGTCATTGGTGCCGCAAAGCGTCAATCTCACGGGCGGCGATCAGCCCCAGCGCGTGGTCGGCAATTTTGTTTCATCGAACTATTTCGACGTGCTCGGCGTGCGTCCCGCGCTTGGCCGCGCGTTCGCTCCGGGCGAGGATCGCGCCGGCGCTGCGCCTGCCGCCATTCTCACCGACGCGATCTGGCACGACCGTTTCGGCGCCGATCCGCACATTCTCGGCCGCGAGGTGATTTTCAATGGCGAAGCTTACAGCGTGATCGGTGTGCTGGCGCCGGATTTCAAAGAATATCCGTTCGGCTCCGAGGTTTTTCTACCCGCGTTCAAGTACACGCAGTACCGCATCGATCGCAAAGTTGCGATCGGGGCGGTGCTCGCGCGGCTCGCGCGCGGCGTTTCGATCCAACAGGCGCAGACCGAGATGAACGGCATCGCCGCGCGGCTCGCGGCGGCGTACCCCGCGACCAACAAGACTCGCGGGGCCTTCGTCATTCGCTTGCAGGACGACGTTACGCAGGATACGCGTCCGGCAGTAACCGGATTGCTGTGGGCCGTCGCGTTCGTTCTGCTGATCGGATGCGCCAACGTGGCGGGCTTGTTCGCCTCGCGCACCATCGCGCGGGAGCGCGAGCGCCGCATTCGCGTGGCGCTCGGCGCAAGCCAGGCGCAGTTGATCTCGCACGTGCTCGCCGAAGCGATGCTGCTCGCGTTGACCGGCGGCGCGATCGGATTGGCGCTGGGCGCATGGTGCGTGCGAGCGCTTTCCGACCGGATCACCGGCTATCTGTTCGGAGTCACCACCATCGGGCTCGATGGGACCGTGGTGCTGTTCACCGCCGCTTCCGCGATGCTCACGGCTGTGTTGATCGCGGCCGTCCCCGCGTGGCAATCCGCCGTCGCGCGGCTGGCCGTGCAAACCAGAACCGCCGGCTTGTCGCGCAACCGGATGCGCGGGGTTCTGGCGGCCGGCGAGATCGCGCTGGCGCTGGTTCTGCTGGTTGGCGCCGGACTCACGCTCAAAAGCCTGGTGGAGCTGAGCCGCGCGCAGCCGGGATTCGACACGCGCAACCTGATCGAATTTGAATACCGCGTACCGCCCGCGCGATACAAAACCGGCGCGGCGCAGGTCGAATTTCACCAGCGCGTGATCGAGGAGATTCGCGCGCTTCCCGGCGTGATCGACGCGTCCTCGGTCCGCGAGGCGCCGCTTCTGGGCAACGCCGATCACGAAGTTTTCTACGCCGCGGATCGTCCCGAGCCGCCCGCGCTCGAACGGCCGCGCGCGCTCATCAACGCGGCCGATCCGTATTTCTTTTCGACCATGCGCATTCCCATTTTGCGCGGGCGCGCGATCACGGAGCGCGACAGGGCCGATGGGCCGCGCGTCGCGGTGATCAACCGCACGCTCGCCGAGCGATATTATTCCGATCGCGATCCGATCGGCCGCTCGATTCGCATACCGGCGCAGAATGCGGCCGCGGAGATCGTCGGCGTGGCAGGCAATGTGAAGCAACTGAGCGTCGCGGACCCGCCGGAGCCGCAGATCTACACCTCGCTCGCGCAGAGCCCGCTCGAATTTACAAGCGTCGTGGTGCGCACCGCATCCGATCCGGCGAGCATGATGAACGCACTACGCCGCGCGGTTTGGCGAGTGGATAAGGATCAGCCCATGTGGCGCATGAAAACCGTCGACGCCCGCATCGGGGAGCTCAAGTCGCCGCGCCGGTTCGTTACCGGGTTGCTCGGCGGCTACGCGGCGCTCGCGCTGCTGCTCGCTTCGATCGGAATTTTCGGCGTGGTCTCTTACACCGTGCGGCAGCGGACGGCGGAAATCGGTGTGCGCATCGCGCTCGGCGCGCGCGGCGCGGATATCGCGAAAATGGTTCTCGCGCAGGCGCTGGCGATGACCGCGGCCGGAATCGCGACGGGCGCAGCCGTTGCAGCCTGGGTGTCGCGCTATCTTCGCTCGCAGTTGTACGCCGTGAGCCCCGTCGACTTTCCGGTCTACGCCGGCGTCGCGGCTGTGCTCGCGCTGGTTGTGTTCGCCGCGTGCCTGATTCCGGCGCGGAGAGCGATGCGCGTGGATCCCGTGGACGCGTTGCGCCACGAATGAGCCCTCTGGTTACAATGATCGGGATATGAGCATCGACGAGTCCCTTTTCCGCCTCGACCATCGGCTCGCTTTCGTGGCAGGCGCTGCGTCAGGGATCGGAAGGGCCGCGGCGGTTGGCTTGGCTCGCTTTGGCGCCACGGTAATCTGCGCCGATCTCGATGCGCGGGGCGCCGCCCAGGTCGCCGGCGAAATCCGCGACGCGAAGGGACAGGCGGAGACGTGTCCCTTGGACATCACCGACGAAGCGGCCGTCGAGGCCGTGGTAAAGGATGTCCAGGCGCGGCATGGGCACATTGACGTGCTGCTGAGCACGCCCGCGGTCAACATCCGCAAGCCTTTGCTCAACTATACGCCCGCGGAATTCGATCGCGTCGTGCGGCTGAATCTCATGGGCACGTTCCTGATCACCCGCGCGGTCGCTCGCAGCATGAGCCAACAGAGGGGCGGAAGCATCATTTTGACGTCATCGATCCGCTCGGTCACCACCGAGCCTGGCCAGGGAGTCTACGCGGCCACCAAAGCCGGGATCGTCCAAATGGCGCGCACGCTGGCCGCCGAGTTGGGACCGGCAGGCGTGCGCGTGAATTGCATCGCGCCGGGAGTGGTCGAAACTCCCCTCACCGAGCCAATCAAGAACCGGCCCGAATGGTACGACGCCTACGCAAAAAGAAATGCACTCAGGCGTTGGGCGAGCGCCGAGGAGATGGCCGGGCCCATCGTGTTTCTCGCTTCACAGGCGAGCAGCTACATGACCGGGGCAGTGCTGTTCGTAGACGGGGGATGGACCGCCATCGACGGGCGTTTTGAGCCGCCCGTCTGATCAGTCCCCGCCTTCGGTTCCCACCAGGCGCATGGCCGCCAGCGCCATCACTTTTGAACCCTGGACCAGATGATCGATGCGGCAGTACTCGTCGGGCTGATGCGCCATGTGCAGCAGTCCCGGCCCATAGGCGACGCACTGATCGACGTGACCCAGGCGCATCACGTGCTTCTGATCGTAGGTACCCGGACTCGCGATGAGCGGCGGCTCAGAGCCGAGCACGTCCCGAACCGCGCGGCTCATTGTCTCGACCAATCGCGATGCCGCATCAGTTTCCACCGGGTGAACGGTCATCAGATCCTTTATCTGGTATCGAAAATCTGCGTCTCGCGCGGCCAGGCTGCGCAGGATCGCGCGGATCTCCTCGCGCACCTCTTCGATAGGCTCTTCGGCCAGAAATCTTCGATCGAAAACCGCCTGGCAACGGTCGGCGACGCACGGGCTCTGGAATCCGCCCTCCTGTCCCCCATGGATCGAGTTGATATTGATGCTCGGATGGCGAGCCTGGGGTGGTTCGATGGGCATTCGCGTGGTGCGCGAGCGCAGAGCCGGTTGAAGCTCGCCTTCGATGGCGGTAATGAAATCCGCCATCTTGCTGATCGCGTTCGATCCCAGGAACGGCATGCTCCCATGCGCGATCCGGCCGAGTGTGGCGACCTCGAACCAGTACACCCCGCGGTGGCCCAGGCACACGCGATCAACGTTCAAAGGCTCGGTGAGAATCGCGAAATCCGTGCGCTCCCGGCTTACGTAGCCGCGCTCGGCGAGATACGCCATGCCGGCGAATCCGCCGGTTTCTTCGTCCACCGTTCCGCTTTGCTCCACCGCTCCGGCCAGCCGCACGCCCTCGCGCCGGATGGCTTCGATGGCGAAAATAGAAGCCGCGATTCCGGCTTTCTGATCCGTCGCGCCGCGGCCGAAGATCTTTCCGTCGCGCACC
>JASHWA010000175.1 GCA_030044325.1 Bryobacteraceae bacterium | reverse complement strand
TTGATTTTTCGCGTCTCGCGCAGGTAATCGGCTACCGCTTCCGCGGTCACCAGCATGCTGCCCTGGCCGAGGATCAGATAATCCGCATCCTCGGCGCGATACGTCGAAACCCGGCTGTAGCGCCGCCCGGTGAGCTTCGAAAATTCCTCCATGGCGCAATCCGTAAGGGAGGCGATGTGCTCGAAAAAAAACGGCCGCTGCGCCGCGACGCTCTGCATGTAAGCGTCCTGGTTCTGCACCACGCCGAACATCACCGGATTATCGACCGTCCACAACTCCGGAATGCGGCGGCGTCGCGGCCCGAATAACATCTGCTGCGCCGGGGTCGGAGTTTCGATAATATCGTCCGGTTTTCCCAAAAATTCCGCGATCAATTCGCGCTCCGGCAGCAGCAGCGATTCGATCAGGTGCGTGGTCAGGAATCCGTCCTGCGCGCAAATCCCCGGCGTGAGCGAAAGCTCGGCGATTTTGTGCGCGAGGATATTCAAATCGCACACCTCCTGCACGTTTTTTCCGAAAAGCTGGAAAAATCCCGCGTCGTCGATGGCGTGATAATCGTCGTGGCCGGCGTGCACGTTGAGCGTCGATTTGGTCATCGCGCGGCAGCCCATGTTGAGCACGTAGGTCAGCCGCTTCCCGGCGGCCGCGTACAGCGATTCGTGCATGTAGGCGATGCCCTGACCCGAGGAAAAATTGGTCGCACGCAGGCCCGTCATCGAAAGACCCGCGGTGACGCCCGCCGCCGCGTGCTCGCCTTCGGGCTCGATGAAGATCAGCGGCCGTCCCGAAATATTCACGTGCCCCTTGGCCGATTCTTCGGCCCAGTATTCGCCCATCTGCGTCGACGGCGTGATGGGATAGGCGCCTGCGGCGTCGCTCGATTCGCGCTCGCACATGATGACGGCGGTGTTGCCGTCCATGGCCTCGCGCGTTCCGGGATACTTGAAAGTCAGGTGAGTGCTCACGTCGCTCGCTCCTTTAAGACAGCTCCGCCCGCTCCACCGGAAGCGCGGACCTGCGGGTAATTCTCTTCGCTTCGAGACCTCTCGCCGGTCCCGATTTCTCGTCCATCCACACGATCGCGCCGGTGGGACAGCGCTCGATCGCCGCGCGCGTGGCGCGATCGTTTTTCGAATAATCGATCACCGCGATCTGGTTCTCGATGCGGATCAACTGCGGCGCATCCGCGGCGCAGCGGCCGCAGGCCGTGCAGGCGACCTCGCAGCACGCCTCCGCATCCGCGGCAACCGCGCGATTGCTGCAGGCGACCCATAGCCGGTAACTCGCCGGATGAATGGAAAAAAGATTCTTCGGACAAACCTCGACGCAATCGCCGCAGGCCGTGCATTTCGCCTCGACAACAGAGGGAAGGCCCTGCGCGTTGAGACGAATCGCCAGGAAATCGCAGGCGCGCTCGCAATCGCCCAATCCCAGGCAGCCCCACGCGCACGCTTTTCCCCCGCCCGCCACCAGCGCGGCGGCGCGGCAGGTTTCCACACCCCAATATTGCGCGCGATTGCGCGCCACGTGCGCTCCGCCCGCGCAGGCGATCCGCGCGACGCGCTTCTCCTCGGTTCCCGCGTCGACGTGCAGAAACGCCGCGATCGCGGCGATCTCCGCCGGACTGCTCACTGTGCATTTCCCCGGCGCGATCTCGCCCGCCACAAGTTTTTCGGCGAACATCCGGCATCCCACGCAACCGCAGGCGCCGCAGTTGGCGTGCGGCAGCATCGCGTCCACCTGGTCCACGCGCGGATCCTCAAAAACGTACAGCTTCCGGTCCGCGTACACCAGCGCGATCGCCAGCACAACACCGATTCCGCCCATCAACCCGCCGCCGATCAGATATTCGACCATCGTGTTAAAACCCAACCC
The DNA here is from genome assembly GCA_030044325.1 of Bryobacteraceae bacterium. GTDB lineage: Bacteria > Acidobacteriota > Terriglobia > Bryobacterales > Bryobacteraceae > Palsa-187. Next base: position 1,675 of record JASHWA010000175.1, on the reverse strand, counting down.
GGTGCGTCAAAACCCGCAAATTCGAGAACCGCGCGCGGCGAAAATCGGCTTAATCGCTTGCCTCAAAACAGCCAACCGTCATCCGCGCCTCGAATATTCGCAAGCATCGGGCCAAACGTGGCGTAGCACTCCTGCGTGCCGCGTCGGCACTCTTGCCTATGCCTGTTGTTTTCGCGTATCGCCATGCGTCGAGAGGAGTCTCGACGCGGCACGCAAGAGTGCGTGCGCCACGAGTGGAACCCGGCGTGCCGGAGGAAAGCCGGATGAAGCCGACGCTTCGAAACATCACCCTTTCGATCGCGGTCGTCGCGGTCTTATTCGCTCTTCGCGCCGCCTCGATCTCGGAGCACGCAAGCTCCACTATTCGGGTCTCGCGCCCGCTCATGGGGACCACGTGGACCATCGAGGTCGCCGATCACGGACGCGCCGATGCCGCCCGCCGCGCCATCGACGACGCCTACGCCGAGCTCTCGCGGATCGATTCGCTCATGAGCGAATGGAAGGCGGATTCGCCCCTTTCCGCGATCAACGCAGCCGCGGGAAAAAATCCCGTCGAAGCGCCCGCCGAGCTGCGCGCCATCCTCGAACGCAGCAATCGCTATAGCGAGTTAAGCGATGGCGCGTTCGACATCACCTGGCATGGCATGGCGAACATCTGGCATTTCGACGACCGCTTCGTCGTGCCGAGCCAGGCGCAGGTCGATCGCGCGCGCAGCTATGTCAATTTCCGCGAGATCCGCATCGACGGCAACCGCGTTTATCTTCCGCGCGCCGGAATGAGCATCGGCTTGGGTGGAATCGCGAAAGGCTACGCTGTCGATCGCGCCTCAGAGCTGCTCGCGCGCGAAGGTTTCCATGATTCCCTGGTCGACGGCGGCGGCGATCTGCGCCTTTCCGGAACACGCAACGGAATCCCCTGGCAGATCGGCGTCCAGGATCCGCGCGCGCCGCGCGGAACGCTGATCGGCCGCGTGCCCGCGTCCAACTGCTCGGTGGTCAGCTCCGGCGATTACGAACGATTTCGCATCGTCAACGGCGTTCGCTATCACCACATCATCGATGTGCGAACCGGATGGCCCGCAACCGCGGCCAGCGCCGTGACGGTGATCGCGCCCACCGCCGAACAGGGCGTAGTTCTCGCCAAGATCGTTTTCATTCTGGGCCCCGAAAAGGGACTCGCCGTCGCACAATCGGAACACGTGGAAGCTTTGCTGATCGATCCGTCCGGGAAGCGTTACGAAACCCCCGGCTTCGCGCGTCAATTCGAGGCGCAGTGAACTCGCGCGCCTCAAACGGCTCAAGTTAGTTGAGGCGCGACAGTCATGGGGCGCGTTCAGCGATGGTCGCGGCAATTCGAGGCGCAGTGAACTCAGCCGACCACTTCGAGAATCAGCTCCCGCTCTTCCGGCGCCGAACCTGAAATCCGGAACGCGTCTTCCACCAGTTGCGCCGCCTCTTCGACGTGCTCTTCGCTTGTGTAGTACAGCCGGCACAGCACGCCGCCCGCGTCCACTTTCTGCCCGACCTTCACTTCGAGGATCACGCCCACCGCGGGGTCGATGGTGTCTTCCTTGGTATCGCGACCCGCGCCGATCATCGCCGACGCCTGCCCGATGTACTCGGCGTCGATCGCGCTCACATAGCCCGCTCGGGGCGACGCGATTTCGCGCGCGCC
>JASHWA010000174.1 GCA_030044325.1 Bryobacteraceae bacterium | reverse complement strand
AAGGTACAAGCGTAGCACCCGATGGATTACAATAGTGGATTCGGGCGCGTAGCTCAGTTGGTTAGAGCGCCTGCTTCACACGCAGGAGGTCACAGGTTCGAGTCCTGTCGCGCCCACCACGCCGGTCACTCCCGAGATCCGATCGCCTCGGCCACCTGGATCGCCATCTCGTAGCGCCCGAACGGCGCGCTCAACTGCACGCCCGCGACCAGTTTTCCCACCCGCTCCACCATCTCGCGCGCGATCGCGATGCCTTCCGCCCGCGCCGCTTCCGCGCTTTCCGCCGCGCGCATCCGGTCCATGTATCGATCCGGAACGGGCACGCGCAGCTCGTTCACCATGAACTCCGCGTTGCGATAGCTGGTCAGCGGCCAGATCCCCGCGATCACCGGCAATCCGTACTGGAAGGTGCGCTGCAAAAACGCCTCGAGCAGGTCCAGATCGAACACCGGCTGGGTGACGACGTATTCCGCGCCGGCTTTCACCTTCCACTCGAATCTTCGCAGCTCCTCATCCATATTAATCGCGCCGGGATTCGCGCCCACGCCGAGCAGCAGCGCGGTTTGCGATCCCATGGGATTGCCGCCGAGATCCAGGCCGTGGTTCAGATTGTTGACGATGTTGGCGAGGCCGATCGCGTCCACGTCGAACACCGCGGTCGCGTCGGGATAGGTGCCCATGCGCGGCGGATCGCCGGTGATGCAGATCAGGTTGCGCACTCCGATCGTATAGGCGCCCAATAATTCGCTCTGGATGCTCAAAATATTCCGATCGCGGCAGCAGAAGTGGAGCACCGCTTCGATCCCCGCCTGCTGCTGGATCAACTGGCAGGTCACCTGCGCGCTCATGCGAGCGCTGGCGCGCGGACCGTCGGGAACGTTGATGCAATCGATCCCGGCGGCCTTGCACAGCCGGGCGCCTTCAATTTCTTTCGACGCGTCCACGCCGCGCGGCGGCAGAATTTCGACGAAGGAGACAAAGCGGCCCTCGGCGAGCTTCGCGCCCAGCGTACTCTTGTCGGCGACCGGCACTTTCGCCATCGCCTTGGGCCGCGACGCCGGCTCTTCCACCACCACCGCGTGCGCGTGCTGGACGTGCTGCAAGCTGCGCGCCTCCGATTTGATCTCCTTGATGTGCTCCGCCGTGGTCCCGCAGCATCCGCCGACGATCTGCACGCCCGCCAGCAGGAATCGCCGCGCGTACTGCGCCATATATTCGGGCGAGCACAGATAAATGTTGCGCCCTTCAAACGTCGCCGGCAATCCCGCGTTGGGCATCGCGCTCAACGGCTTGTTGGTGTACGCGGCCATCTTTTCGATGGTCTCCAGCATCACTTTCGGACCCGACGAGCAGTTCAGCCCGATCGCGTCTACCGGCAGCTCATTCAGCCGGCGCGTGAAATCGGCCGTCGAGGTGCCGTCGCGCAGCGTCCCGTCGTCTTCGATGCTCAGTTCGGCGACGATCGCCAGGTCCGGCCCGGCCGATTCGCGCGCCGCCAGGATCGCTTCGCGGACTTCATTGATATCGCGAAATGTTTCGAGCACCAGAAGATCGACCCCGGCTTCCGCCAGAGCCTCGATCTGTTCGCGAAACAGCGCGCGCGCTTCTTCAAAACTGGTCGGGCCGAGCGGTTCCAGGCGAATTCCCAGCGGCCCCACCGCGCCCGCGACAAACGCCTGTTCGCGAGCCGCTTCGCGCGCGATCCGCACGCCGGCCTGGTTGATCAAGCGGACCTTTTCGGCGAAACCGAATCCGGCCAGACGCTTGCGGTTCGCCCCGAACGTGTTGGTTTCGAGGATCTCGGCGCCGGCCTTGACGTAGTCCTGGTGAACGTCGCGAACCAGCGCCGGCAGCGACAGGTTCAGCTCGTCGTAGCAGCGGTTGATGAAGACGCCCTTGGCGTACAGCGCCGTCCCCATCGCCCCGTCGGCGACAAAAACGCGCTTGCCGAGGGCTTCTTTGAACTCGGCTGCTCTGGTTTGAGTTGCGATGCTTGGCATTCCTAATCGAAAACCGCGCTCAGCGGGACCTCGATGGCCGGAGTTTCGGTGCGCAGAAATCCGTCGGTGACCTTTTGGACTCCGGCCGTCGTGTGTATGTATGCTTCTTTCGTCTCAGGATCGAGAATCCATACGTAGCGAATCCCGAACGCGAGGTATTCGCGCACTTTTTGATGCACGCGCGTCATCCGGTCGTCGGGTGAGAGGATCTCGACGGCAACCAGAGGGGGCGTCGAAAGTACCGCTTCGTCCGGCTCGGGCCCCGCAACGATCACGACATCCGGAATCCGATAGCGCGTTTCGCTGACGCGCATACGCCACTCGTGCAGCGCGTAAATGCCCCATTCGGCCCGACGCGACCTCAAAATATGCATCAGGCGATATTGAATCTCCGAATGCCCCTTTTCGCCCACGTTGCGTTCGATCACCTCGCCGTCCACGTACTCGCAGTCCGGGCGATAGCTGGTCCGGAGGTATTCTTCGACCGGAATCTGGGTCGAAAGCGCCATAAATATACAATAGCGTGATTCGGGCGCGATCAGTCGAAAACCGCGCTCAGCGGGACCTCGATGGCCGGGGTTTCGGTGCGCAGAAATCCGTCCTCGATCTTTTTCATCCCCGCGGAGGTATAAACGAAAGCTTCCTTCGATTCCGGATCGAGCACCCACACATAGCGGACGCCGAAGGCGAGATATTCGGCGATCTTGTTCTGCATCCGGCTCACGCGATCTTCGGGCGAGAGAATTTCGATGCACACGAGCGGAGGCGACGAGAGCACCTCTTCGTCCGGCTCCGGCCCGGCGACGATCAGAACATCCGGGATGCGATAGCGCGTCCCGCTCACGCGCATGTGCCATTCCTGCAAAACGAAAATGCCGCAGTCGTGCTCGCGCGCCTCCAGAACACGCAGAAGCCTCCGCTGGACTTTCGAGTGCCCTTTTCTCCCCACGTTCCTCTCCACCACCTCCCCGTCCACGTACTCGCAGTCCGGGTCATAGCTGGTCCGGAGATATTCTTCGACCGGAATCTGGGTCGAAAGCGCCATAAATATACAATAGCGTGTTCGGCAACCGCGTTATTCATGCCGCAGCGCGCTCATCGGGTCGATCCTCGACGCCCGCCGCGCCGGAACGATGGTCGCCGCGACCGCGACCGCAACGATCAACCCCGCGGACGCGATCATCGTCGCCGGATCGCGCGGCTCGAGCCCGAAAAGCTGCGACGCAATCAGCCGGGACCCTCCGAGCGCCGCCGCAAGCCCCGCCACCACTCCCGTCCCGACCATCGCCATGCTCTCGCCGAGCACTTGACGCAGTACGCGCCCGCCATCCGCGCCCAGCGCCATCCGAATCCCGATCTCCGCCGTGCGCCGTGAAATCGAGTGCGCGATCACACCGTACAATCCGATCGCGGCGAGAAACAGCGCCAGCCCCGCGAACGCTCCGGCGAGATCCGCCATCAGACGCTGGTCTCGCAGATTTTCGTCGCGCAGCGTGGTTTCGGTGGTCATCGCGAACGCCGGAAGCTGGGGATCGATCGAACGCAGCGCCTCGCGAATCCGAGGCGCTGCGGCCCGCGCATCGCCAGCCGTTCGCACCACGAAAACGGCTTCCTGAACTGAGTTCAGATTCTGCGCATAGGGAAGATAGATGACCTCCTCGGCCGGCGTGGTCACGCTCGCGTATTTGGCATCCTTGACCACGCCGACGATCTCGATCGGCCGTTTGTAATCGTCGAACCAATACGTGACGCGCTGGCGCAACGCGGCGCGCTGCCCGAAGAACTTTTTCACCATCGACTCGTTCACCACCGCGACACGCGGCGCGGTGGCCGAATCGCGCTGATCGAATGAGCGCCCCGCCAACAGCGGAATGTGCATCGCGTCTAAAAAAT
>JASHWA010000173.1 GCA_030044325.1 Bryobacteraceae bacterium | reverse complement strand
GTTTGCCATCGGGCGTCCAGCGCGGGAGAAAGAAACACGAAAGCCCGCCGGGAGCCTGCGCGAGCACCAGAAACCCGTCGCACATCGGCGCCGAGCAGAACCATTTGTGGCCGTGAATCGAATATTCATCGCCGGCGATTTTCTCCGCGCGCGTCGAGTTGGCGCGGACATCGGAGCCGCCCTGTTTTTCGGTCATGGCCATGCCGATCAACACGCCGGATTTTTCGGATGCCGGCCGGAATCGAGCATCATATTCGTTGGAAAAAATCCGCGGCAGCCACTCCCCCGCGAGAGCGGGGTGATGACGCAGCACGGGGACCGCGGAATAGCTCATGGAGATCGGGCACAGGTGGCCGGCTTCGTTTTCTGAAGCGATCATGGCAAGCGCCGCGCGCGCCACGTGCGCACCCGCGCGCTCCTCGATCCAGGGAAGCGCATGAATGCGATGCCCGACGGCGAGCCGCATCAAATGGTGCCACGCCGGGTGGAACTCGACCTGGTCGCGACGGTTTCCGTAGCGATCGTGGGTATCGAGAACGGGCGGATTTTCGTTGGCCTGCGCGCCCCATTCGATCACCTTGGCGCTGCCGGTTTCGCGCGCAAACGCGTCGATCATGCCGCACGCCCAGCCGGCGCCCTCGCGCGCGACCGCTTCGCGCAGAGCGCGATCCGTGGCGAAGGGATTGTAGTCCACCAGCGGCGGCGCCTGGTTCAAAACTTCATGGTTCACGTGTTGTATCTTACCAATGATGCGAACACTTCTGATCCTTACCGCGCTGGTGCGAATCGCCGGCGCTCAGCCGCTCGATACATCCAAGGTGGATGCGCTGGCCGAAGCCGCGCTCAAGGCCTGGAACGCACCAGGGATCGCCGTCGCCATTGTCAAAGACGATCGCGTGCTGCTGGCGAAAGGTTACGGCGTCAAGGAGCGCGGCCAGCCGGACGCGGTTACGGCGAACACGGTGTTCGCCATCGGATCGATGACCAAGGCATTCACCACGGCCTCGATGGCGATGCTGGTGGACGACGGAAAAATGTCGTGGGACGATCCGGTTCGCAGGCACATCGAATTTTTCCGCCTCTCGGACCCGCTGGCGAGCGAGCAGGTGACGCTGCGCGACCTGGTGTGCCATCGCACCGGGCTGAGCCGCAACGATGTTCTGTGGACCGGCACGTCATGGTCGCAGGAAGAGATCATCCGGCGCGTTGGGTACGTGAAATTGTCGAAGCCGTTCCGCACCGCGTGGCAGTACAACAACATCATGGTTTCGGCCGCGGGGCTCGCGGTCGCGAAAGCTTCGGGCGAGACCTGGCAGCAGTTTATCCAACAGCGGATTTTCGAGCCGCTGGGCATGAAATCGGCGAGCACCGACGTTGCGGCCGCGCAAGCCGCGCCGGATCACGCCAGCCCGCATCGGAGAACCGAGGTGGTGGCCTGGCACAACCTCGACAACATCGCGCCCGCGGGCGCGGTCAACGCGAGCATCACCGATCTGATTCCCTGGGCGCGATTGCAGTTGAACGGCGGCGAAATCGACGGGAAACGGCTGATTTCGGCAACCAACGTGGAAGAGATGCACACGCCGCAGATGGCCATGCGGCCGGAAGACGCGGGGCGCGACTGGAATCCCGACGTCGACCTGATGAGCTACGGCTTGGGGTGGTTCATCGTCGATTACCGCGGGCTGCACCTGGTTTCACACGGCGGCGCGATCGACGGCTTCCGCTCCGACATCACGCTGATCCCGCGCGAAAAAACCGCGGTGATGGTGCTCTCGAATCTCGATCAGGATAACCTGCCGGAGGCGCTGCGCTGGTCGATTCTGGACCTGTTGCACGGATTCCCGGAGCGCGACTGGAACGCGCTGCTGATGGGCCACGCGCAGGAGGAGATGAAGGCAGCCCAGGCCGAGCGCAAGCGCCGCGCCGAGCAGAGGGCGCAGGGAACCACGCCGTCGCACGCGCTGGCGGATTACGCGGGAGTGTACAGCGATGCGGGGTACGGCGACGTGAAGATCGCGGTCGCAAACGGAGGGTTGACGCTCGAATGGGCGAAATTGCACGCGCCGCTCGAACATTATCATTACGACACGTTCGATGCCAGGGGACGCGGGGTGAATGGATCGCCGGTCGTGTTTCGCCTGGCCGCGAACGGATCGATTGCGGGGTTAAGTTTTATGGGAGTCGATTTCCTCCGGCATTGAGCATGACGGCCGGCAAGACCGGCTGTCCCACGCTTACTGGACCGGTTTTTTGTGGCGCGGGCGCGACTGCGACGAGTCGTTCTGCATGAACAGTTGTTCGGCGGTTTGCTCGGGGATGGTGAGCGTCATCAGCGCCGTCGAAGCGTTGGTGGAGAAACTGGCCGCACTGGCGATGGTGCTGGCGGTCGAATTGTTCGCGTTCGATTGCAGCATCGAAACCAAAAACTGCAGAACGTTCACCAGCGCCTGGGCATTCTGCGGCGAGGTGGTGACCGCGGCGCCGGTGACGGTGATCGAAGCGGCGCCGAAATTGATCCCGCCCGAAGCCGCGGTGATGGATTGAAACAGGTTGCTCTGCGCCGCGCTGCCCAGATTACCGCCGAGCTTCCCGCTCAGAAAATCGGAGAGCGGAGTTTGCGTCACGAACCATGCGGAACTGGCCGTGCTGGCCGCTTGGGCGGGCGCGCTCAGGTTGCCCGTGTACCAGGATTTCGAGTTCCAGCGATCGATGGCCGCGTCGACGGCGGAAACATTTCCGATGGCGGCCGTGGTGCTGTTGAAAAAGACCACCGCGGTATTGGAACTGTCGTTGGGCGCGGTGATCACGCTCAGCCCGCCATAGGTCGTGACGGAGCCGCCCGCGGCGATGGCGGCCGAGCCGATCTGCGCGGGCACGAACGTTCCGCGGCCGAGGATCAGCGCGTTGCTTTGCGTCACCGGCGGCGCGCCGGTCGCGGCGAGCACCTGCGTCAGGTTCTTGGTCGGATCGAAGCCGGTCGCGGTGATGAACGCGACGAAGCCGGCATCGTTGGGCTGCATTTGCGAAAGCACGTACTGGCCGAAGGGCGAGGCGAGGGTTTGATCCACCTGGATTCCGGTGAGCACGGTCGCGTCGGGCATCACCAGTTGCAGAAGAACGGGATCGACGCCGGGCAGCGCGCCGGCGAAGGTGGAAATCGACGTCAAAACCGCTAGAGCGATGGAGCGTGAAAGCATGGGAAACCTCGCGTCACTAAGAATCATTCTACGCTGAAGACGGCGGTGAGGCCGATTTATTACAACGGCGCGCGCGGCAGAGGAAACCCAGGGTGAAACTTTTCTTCGCGTCGAGCGGCTCGAACAGCGGCAGGACCAGCGCCATCGGAGCGAAAACAATCGCCGCGACGAAAATCATCGGACCGGGGAAGAACTGCAATCCGTTCCATAACCGTCGCGCCAACAGGTGAAAAAATCCGCCCACCGGCTGGATCGAAATGTCCGAAAATCCGGCGCGCTCGAGCAGGTATTGCAATCCGTAGCGCGTAAAGCGGAAATAATCGTGGGGCTGCTGGTGCTCTTCCCATTCCAGGGGCGCGATCAGCAGAATTTTCCCGCCGGGCGCCAGCGCGCGGGCGAGTTCACCGAGCACGCGGGCCGGATCGGTGACGTGCTCGAGCGTTACGATGTTGACCGCGGCATCGAAGGCGCCGTCCGGAAACGGAAGCAGCGCCAGATCGCCGACGACGTCGAGGCGCGAATAATCCCACTTCGCGTCGCCCACCGCCAAATCGAGCCCGGTGTAGCGCTGGCGCGAAAAATGCGGCTTGTAATTCCCTTCGCCGGCGCCGGCATCGAGCACGCGCGCGCCGGCTTCCAGGGACCCGGCGAACCCCGCGGCGGCGTCTTGCATCGACGCTTCGAAAAACTGCACGCGGCGGCGCAGCCATCCGGGCATGGCGTCGCGCAATCGATCGTACATCACTTTTTTTTGCGCGCCTCGACCATGATGGTCGATCCGGCGCGGCACGCGGCTTCCAGCAGCGTGAAGGGAATCGACGCCGCGGCGAGCGCAACATAGAGCAGGTCGCGCCACAGCCGCATGCGCGGCGATTCGGCCACTCCCCGCATGCGCCGCGCCATGGGATCCAGCCACGGCGCGAAGCTGGTGGCCATGCCCGCGGGATTGTCGCGCAAGGAAAAATGCTTGAAGCGCAGCGCCTCGAACCCGCAGTTGTCGAGCAGCATTTCCAGGTCGGACAGGCGGAAATCGATGAGGTGGCGCGGCACGTCGATTCCGTTCCAGCGCTCGCCGAACAGCAGAAATTGCCAGCAGGCGGCGTTGGGAACCTGCACGATCAGGCGCCCGCCGGGACGCAGCAGCCGGCGCGCGGAATCGAGATAGCTGGCCGGATCGTACAGATGTTCGAGCACGTGGAACATGGTGACGGCCGCGCAGCTTTCCGGAGCCAGCGGCGCGCGCGAAAGCGTGGCGCAAATCGCGGGAACGCCCGCGCGCGCGGCCACCGTCGCGGCGTCGAGCGAAAAATCCAGGCCGATTCCTTTCACCTTGCCCCGCTCGGAAAGCATCTGCAAAAACAAACCGCCGCCGCAGCCGACGTCGAGCACGATTCCCTGCTCGCCCGAATCGCGCAGCGCGCGCTCGACAAAGCGCAGATGATCGCGCAGAACGAAACGCCGGTAGGCCTGTTCGAGCGTATCGGCCGCGCCGGTTTCCGGAACGAACCAGTAGTCCGAGGGGTAATAGTGGCGCAGCTCGGCCGGCGTGGGCTGCGGATGCAGGCGGATCAGCCGGCAGTTGCGGCATTCGACGATCAGAAAATATTTTTCGGTGGTGCGGTACAGCCGGTCGGTGGCCGAAAACAGCGTGCGCATTTCCGTCGAACCGCAGGCGGGACACTCGGCGTCGCTCGAAACGATATCCGGGTCGTGGGTTGACTCGTGGGTGGCCTGGTGGGTCAGGTCGCGTTCTCGGAAATCTCCCGCAGCGTGATCCGTTGCCGCATCAGCAACCGGCGGATCTGGCGGCCGTTCAACCGCCGTTTCGACCGGAATTGCCGCCGCTTGAGGAGCATCTTGGGAATCAGCGGCAGAGCCGAGACCGTTCCCCACAGCAGCGCCATTGCTGCCGAGAGTTTCCCCTTCATCCCCGAATAACGACGGATTTCCCCCCGGTTTCGCACCGCCGCCCACATCCCGCCCGCGATTCGGATTGCGTAATACGCGCCGTTTAGCCACAGCAGAGTCCACGGAAACAGCTTTACCGCCAGCAGCACGCGATTGCGTTCAATCAGCATGAGCCGGCGCGCCGAGCTTACGCCCAGCGTCGCCCCCCGATGGTGACGCACCACCGCGCCGGGCGCAACCAGGCAGTTCCAACCCGCGATCCTGCCTCTCAGGCCCAGCTCCGCGTCATCGGCGTATGCGAAAAAATCCTCGTCGAAACCGCCGATCTCATCTAGCATCGCACGCCGGTACATGGCCGCGCATCCGTCCGGCCACAACGTTTCCTCCACGCGGTCGAACTGGCCGCGGTCGATCTGGCCCGATCCGCGCCCGCGGTTCTGCCCGTCGGGATAGATGAGATGGCCGATTTTGTCGATTCGCTTCGGATCCTCCCACACCAGGATCTTGGACGCGGCCATTCCTACGCTTTGATCCGATTCAATCACGCGTTCGAGCTCGGACAGCCACGGCGGATCGGCTTCCGCGTCGTTGTTCAAAAGCGCGATCAAAGGAGCCTCTGTCGCCGCGATGCCCTGGTTATTGGCGGCGCAGAATCCCCGGTTTTCAGGATTTCGAATCAGCCGCAGCGGCACGGGAAAGGTGCGCGCGATGGCGGTCACGGCTTCGGCCGAGTCGTCCGTGGAGCCGTTGTCGACCACCACGACTTCAAAACTCGAGTGGGTCTGCGCCGCGAGCGATCGCAAACAGGCCTCCAGCAGCTGCCGCCGGTTCCAATTGACCACGATTACGCTGATTTTGGGGTAACCACCCGAGAACCCGGCCGGCAAGGCCCTAGACCCCCTGCACCCTTGATTCGATTGATGTATTATAGTACGTCCGGAGATAAGGTTTCGAACCTCGTTCAGGACATTATAAATATGACCTCCGTAGGCATCCTCTTGAAGACGGAGCGCGAGCGTCAAGGGCGTGGCGCGGCAGAGATCGCGGAGGAACTCTGCATTACGCAACGCTATCTGCGCGCGCTCGAACAGGATGACATTCACAGTCTTCCTGGAAGTTTTTTTTATAAGAGCTTCGTAAAACAATACGCTGCGCTTCTCGGGGTAGATGAAATGCTGCTGCGCCCGGGAATCGATGCGCTCACGTCGAGTTGCGAGCCGCCGCCGCTGCCGGGGGCCGATCCCCGTTTCGACGCGCGCGCGCGCGCCGCCGCGCAACCCGCCAACGGCGGTCATTTTTCGACGGCCGACCATCCGCCCATCCGCGATCTCGATCCGATCGTTCGCGAGGGGAACCGGCGCTATTTGCCGCAGGGCAGGACGGGGCTATCGCTCGCCGCGCTCGCTGCGGTGATGGTGCTGTGTTCGGGATTTTACGCGTGGTGGAATCGCGCTCCGCAAACCGTCGCAAGCGCACGCTCTGCGCCGGCAAGCGTGGCGCCGCCGTTGGATGTCAAGGCCGCGGATCGACCCGCGGCGCAGGCGGCAGCGCCGCAGCCCGCAATCGCCAAAGCCGGCGTGGAATCAACCCCGGATGATCCCAATCACGTGGTGCTGAATCTCTCGGCGAAAGAAAAAACGTGGGTGTCGATCGTCAGCGACGGAAAGGTGATTTTTTCGGGCATACTTGAACCCAGCCAGACCAAGACTTTGCGCGGCGCCGATATCGCCAAGCTGAGAATCGGAAACGCGGGTGGGCTGGAAATCCAGTGGAACGGAAAAAGCATCGGTCCGGTCGGCCCGCGCGGGCAGGTGCGCGTGGTGGTCTTCACGCCGGAGAATTTTCAGATCCTTTCGCCCAGCTCGACGTTGTAAGGCTGCATGAAAGCCCGCGGTTGACCCGGCGATCAGTGTTTGCTGGTCTGTCGAATTCCGGGTCCGTGTGAAAAGGGGCAGAAACCAGCGTCATTTCTGGCGCGGCCCGCACGCCGGCGTTTACGGTCTACGATTGGTGCGAACCGCGGCAGTTATGCCGCGGGTTCTCGGACGCCGACGCTTCGGCGGTTCCCGGTAATTTATGCCAAACTAAAGCGTGAAGGAATTCGTCTTTGAGATCAGGAACCTCGGGCCGGCTCCGGGTATCCAATAGTTATGAAGTACTGGAGTTACCTGATCGCTAAAGGACTGGTGGCGATCGCGATTCTTTCGGCTCTGGAACGCGGGATTGCCTGGGCGTTTCCTCCGGTGAAAGCTTTCGCCGAAGGCGGCCCGAACCCGGTCATGCGCTACTTCTCCTATATTTCCTGCATGCTGGTGTTCTCGCTGATCGCGTGCGCGCTGGGCTGGCTGATCCTGTGGGACCAAAAGTACCGCTGCCGGACGTGCCTGCGCAAGCTGCGCATGCCGATTCAAAAGGGGTCGTGGAATCACGTGCTGCTGGGCGCGCCGCGCACCGAATACATCTGCCCCTACGGCCACGGAACGCTGATGGTCGCCGACTTGCAGATAACCGGCCGTCAGAAAGCCGATTGGCAACCCCACCAGGACATGTGGAAAGAGCTATCCTCTCTGGAAGACCTGAAGAAATGAGCTCCCAATAGCGTGCCCGTCAGGATAAAAGCGAAACGCCGGTCGCTTGTGGTCCGGTTTCTATTGAATCCGTGGGGCAAGGCGTTCATTCTGGCCTTCGTGGTGACGGTGGCGGCCGGAATCACCGCGTTCACCTATGTTTACAACTACTACGCGCACATCACCGACGAAAAACTGCGCGCCGGACCCTTTTCGAACACTTCCCTGCTGTACTCCGCGCCGCGTCCGATCGAAGTCGGCGAAGCGGAAACGCTCGGCGACGTCGCCGATTACCTGAGAAGCTGCGGATATTCCGAATCGAGCAACAACCGCATGGGCTGGTTCCACCTGCGCGCCGACGCCATCGAAGTGAACCCCGGTCCCGACGCGTTCGATTCGGAAGGCGCGGTCATCAAGATTCAAGGCGGCAGGATCACGCACATCATCTCGGAGCGCGATCAGAGCGAGCGCACCGAATACCAGCTCGAACCCCAGTTGATCACCAACCTGTTTGACCGGCGGCGCGAAAAGCGCAGGATGGTGCAGTTCAACGATATTCCCAAGGTGATGGTGAACGCGCTGCTCGCCGCCGAGGATAAACACTTCTTTTCACACGCCGGATTCGATCCGGTGGGCATCGTTCGCGCGGCGTATAAAGACGTCACCGAGCATCGTTTCGAAGGGGCTTCGACGATTTCCATGCAGCTCGCCGGCTGCCTGTATTTAAGCGACGTAGAGCGCGGATGGCGGCGCAAATTTTCGCAGACGATGATCACGCTGCACCTGGAGCGCGAGCTCACCAAGGAGCAGATTTTCGAATATTACGCCAACGCCGTTCCGCTGGGGCAGGCGGGCAGCTTCAGCATCCAGGGATTCGGCCAGGGATCGGAGGTTTACCTGGGCAAGGATCTGAGCAAGGTGACCATCGCCGATGCGGCGCTGCTGGCGGGACTGGTGCAGGCGCCGTCGCGGCGCAATCCGTTCCGCCATCCCGAGCGGGCCAAGGCGCGCCGCAACGTGGTGCTGCAGGCGATGCTTGAAGACGGGTTCATCACGCAGGCGCAGTTCGAGGAAGCGAAAAATTCGCCGCTGGCGGTGGCGCATGAAGAAGCCGAATCGAGCGACGCGCCGTATTTCGTCGACCTGGTCAACGATACGCTGCAAAGCCGCTTCGAGGATCGCGATTTTCAGACGCAGTCCTATCGCGTGTACACCACGCTCGATCCCGAGCTGCAGCGCGACGCGGTGGAAGCCGTGCGCATCGGCATTCAGGAAACCGACACCGCGTGGAAACGGCGCGATAAAAAATACGGGACCGAAGAATTTCCAGCCGCGCAGGTCGCCCTGGTTTGCCTGGACGCGGAGACCGGCGAGGTGAAGGCGCTGGTGGGCGGCCGCAATTACGGCCAGAGCCAGCTTGATCGCGCCGTGGCGCATCGCCCGCCGGGATCATCGTTCAAGCCGTTCGTCTACGCAGCCGCGTTCAACACGGGTCTGGGCGAAAACGGCGGAACGGTGATCACGCCCGCGACCGTGGTTCCCAATCAGCCGACCACCTTCTGGTACGACGACAAGCCTTATGAGCCGGCCAATTTTAAAAACGAATACAGCGATCCCGTGCCCGCCTGGTACGCGCTCACGCATTCCTTGAACATTCCCGCGGTAAAGTTCGCTGAAATGGCGGGTTACGAAAACGTCGTGAAGATGGCGCGAGCGGCGGGAATGAACGAAGATATCAAGCCGACGCCCGCGGTCGCGCTGGGAACCTACGAAGTGACGCCCATTGAAATCGCCGACGCCTACACGGTTTTTGCCGACGGCGGAGACCTCATCAAGAGCAGCTTCATCAAGACCATCCGCGATCAGCAGGGCCGCTCGATTTTTCAGTTCCAGCCGGAGCGGACGCATGCGATCGATCCGCGCGTCGCCTACCTGGTCGAGAACACGCTCGAAGAAGTGCTGAGGTCCGGCACCGGAGCCGCGGTTCGAGCGCGCGGCTTCACGCTTCCCGCCGCGGGAAAAACGGGGACCGAGCGCGACGGATGGTTCGCCGGATTCACGTCGAAACTGATCTGCGTGGTATGGGTCGGATTCGACGATTATCGCGATCTGAAAATGGAAGGAGCGCACAGCGCGCTGCCCATCTGGCTCGAATTCATGAAGCGCGCGCACCAGCATCGCGAATACCAGAAAGTGCACAGCTTCGACGCGCCCGATGGAATTGTCACCGTGGAGATCGACGCGGAAACGGGCGAGCTCGCCACGCCGCAATGTCCCAAGGTGCGCAACCAGGTTTTCATCGCGGGAACGCAGCCCGTCGAGCCGTGCCACCTGCACGGCGGCGGAAGGACGCAAGTCGCCTCGTGGGACACGCCGTCGCCCGCGCCCGCGGCGGCCACGCCAACACCCGGCGCCGCGCCCGCCAATCCTTCTTCCGCTCCCGCTGCGTCCACGCCACAACCCAAGGTCGCGCGCAGCATTCCGGTGACTCCGGCTCCCGCCGCGGATTCGCCGGATTCGTCGGATCAGCCCAAGAAAAAGCGGGGCTTTTTCGGCCGGATTCACGACATTTTCAAGGACAATAAAGATACGAAGGATAATAAGAACAACTGATGGCTTCGACTACCCATGTGTTGACCTGGGAAGAATTCGAGCAGTTCCTGACCCTCGCGCAATTTCTTCCCCGCTGGCAGATGCGGGTGTCGGATTTATTCGCCTAAATTTCGAGTTTCGGGAATCGTTTCCGTAGCTCGTCGACAACCTCTTTCGATGTGTAATCCGGACCCGTTCGACGCCACAGGTGGAAGATACCATCCGCGTCGAAGGGTTTCCTCCTAATCATTTCCATTCCGCCTTCCGAGTGATACAGTATGTAACAAGGAGGCCGCGATGGTTTGCAGTCTTCTCTTCGTAACGGTATTCGCTTTTCAAACGCCGACCGCGCAAACGGCCAACGGACTTCGCCCGTCCACGCGAACCGCGCCGTCCGATCCGGCCAAGCCGCTGAGCCCGGAGATGCGGGGCGATATC
>JASHWA010000172.1 GCA_030044325.1 Bryobacteraceae bacterium | reverse complement strand
GCCATGGTGGTCATCATGATGGGCCGGAAGCGCAGCAGGCTCGCTTCATAGATCGCATCGGTGGAATTTTTGCCGTGCTCGCGCTCGGCTTCGAGCGCAAAATCGACGATCAGAATTCCGTTCTTCTTGACGATCCCGATCAGCAGGATGATGCCGATGATGGCCACGATGCTCAGATCCTGCCCGAACAGCATCAGCGCGACCAGCGCTCCCACGCCCGCCGATGGCAGCGTCGAAAGGATGGTGACCGGATGAATGAAGCTCTCATACAGCACTCCCAGCACGATGTACACGGTCACCAGCGCGGCGAGAATCAGCAGCGGCTCGTCGGTGAGCGAATTTTCGAACGAGGCGGCGGTGCCTTGAAAGGAAGCTTGCAGCGTCGCCGGAAAGTGTATGTTTTTGGCGGTGGAATTGATTTGCGAGATTGCCGTTCCGAGCGCGGCGCTGGACGCCAGATTGAAGGAAACGGTGACGGAAGGGAATTGTCCCTGATGATTCACCGTCAGCGCTTCGGTGGTGTCCGCAAGCTGGGTGAAGGTGTTCAGAGGAACGGCGTTCGGCGCCGAAGAGACGGTGGTCAGGTTGGAGTTCGCGGCGGCCGGCTGCGCGGGCAGGGACAGAGCGTTGGGCGGTGGAGAAAGCGTCGCGGGCGAGGGCGTGTACAGCGGCGACGTGGTGAGCGCGTTGGAGCCGGCCGAAGCCGATGCCGAAGAGGAAAACGTAGTGGCCGCTCCGGCTCCCGAGCTTCCCGAGGATGCGCTCGCCTGGATATACAGCGATTTCAGATTGGTTGGATCCTGGCGCCATCCGGGCTGCGTCTCGAGCACTACGTGATATTGATTGAGCTGCGTGTAGAGCGTGCTGATCTGCCGCTGGCCGTACGCATCGTACAGCGTGTTGTCGATGGTCGACGGCGCGATTCCCAGCCGCGACGCGGTCACGCGATTGATGGTGAGATAAACCGCGCGCGCGCCCAGCTGCTGGTCCGTGGCGACGTCCTCGAGCGATTTCTGTTTCTGCAACTGCGCCACGAAGCGGTTCGCCCAATCGTTCAATTCCGTGCTGTCCGGATCTTCGAGCGTGTATTGATACTCTAAGCGGCTGACGCGATCGTCCACGGTGATGTTCTGCACCGGCTGCATGTACAGCTTGATTCCCTGAACCGGCGCTAAATTTTTCGCCAGCCGCCGGATCACCTCGGACGCGCTGATGTGCCGCTGGTCGAGCGGCTTGAGATTGATGGAGAAGCGCCCGCTGTTGAGCGTGGTGTTGGTTCCGTCCGCGCCGATGAAGGAAGACAGGCTCGCGATGGCGGGGTCCTGCAGAATGATTTTGGCGAGCTGCTGCTGTTTTTCCGACATGGCGGCGAAAGAAACCGACGGCGGCGCCACCGAGATTCCCTGGATCACCCCGGTGTCCTGCACCGGGAAAAATCCCTTGGGGATCGCGATATACAACAGCACCGTGAGCGCCAGCGTCGCCAGGGCCACCAGCAGCGTCGCCGCCTGGTGGCGCAAGACGAAGCGCAGCGTGCGCCCGTAAAATCCGATCATGCCGTGGAAAGCGTTTTCGGTGACGCGATAAAAGCGCGACTGCTGGCTCTGGGGGCGATGGCGCAGAATTCGCGAGCACATCATGGGAGTGAGCGTCAGCGAGACGAACGCGGAGATGACGATGGTCACGGCCAGCGTCACCGCGAATTCGCGAAACAGCCGGCCCACCACGTCGCTCATGAACAGCAGCGGAATCAGCACGGCAATCAGCGAGACGGTCAGCGATACGATGGTGAAACCGATCTGCTCGGAGCCTTTGAGCGCGGCCTCCATGGGTGGGTCGCCCGCTTCGATGAAGCGCGAGATGTTCTCGATCATCACGATCGCGTCATCCACCACGAAGCCGGTCGAAATGGTCAGCGCCATCAGCGAAAGATTGTCCAGACTGTAGCCCAGCAGGTACATCACGCCGAAGGTGCCCACGATCGAAAGCGGGACGGCCACGCTCGGAATGATGGTGGCGTAAATGCTGCGCAGGAACACAAAGATCACCAGCACGACCAGCACGACCGTCAAACCCAGCTCGAATTCGACATCCGCGACCGAGGAGCGGATGCTGGTGGTCAGGTCGGTGAGAATCGTGATTTTGACCGCCGCGGGAAGATTCGCCTCGAGCTGCGGCAGAATCGACTTGATGCTGTCCACCACGCTGATGGTGTTGGCGCCGGGCTGCCGCTGGATGTTGACGATCACCGCCGGGGTTTGATTCATCCACGCCGCGAGCATCGAATTTTCCACGCCGTTGACCACCGTGGCGACATCGCTCAGGAACACCGGCGCGTTGTTGCGATACGCCACCAGAACGTCTTTGTACCCTTCCGCGCTGGTGATCTGGTCGTTCGAATCGATCTGATAATCGAGCCGCGCACCGTCGAAATTTCCCTTGGCCGTGTTGACGCTCGCTTCGGTGAGCGCCGTGCGCACGTCCTCCATGTTGATTCCGTAAGCCGAGAGCGCCTGCGGATTCACCTGAATGCGGATAGCGGGCTTCTGCCCGCCGCTGATGCTCACCAGCCCCACTCCGTTCAACTGCGAAAGCTTGGGCGAAAGCCGCGTGTCCACCAGGTCTTCCACCTGCGGCAGCGGAATCGAATCGGACGTCACGGCGAGCGTGAGAATGGGAGCGTCGGCGGGGTTGACCTTGCGGTAGATCGGCGGCGTGGGCAGATCGGCGGGAAGAAAGCTTTGCGCCGAATTGATCGCCGATTGCACCTCTTCCTCGCCGATATCAATATCCAGCGTCAGATTGAACTCCAGCACGATCACCGAAAGGGTGGCCGAGCTGGTCGACGTCATCTGGCTCAAGCCCTGCATTTCCCCGAACTGCCGCTCCAGTGGGGCGGTGATGGTGCTGGTGACCACGTCGGGACTTGCGCCCGGATACAGCGTGACCACCTGGATGGTGGGATAAGAGACTTCGGGCAGCGCGGAAACCGGCAGTTGCGTGAAGGAAACCGCGCCCGCCAGCAGCACCGCGGCCATCAGAAGCGACGTCGCGACGGGGCGCAGAATGAACGGGCGGGACGGGCTCATGGCACGCTGCTCTCCGCGCTGGTGGCGGGCAGCTTTACCGTGGAGATGCTGATTTTCGAGCCGTTCTGCAACTTATCGAAGCTGCTGTTGGCGACCACGTCGCCCGCCTTGATTCCCTGAACGGCCGTGTTGTTGCCCTCCGAAATTCCCGGCTTGACGTTCACCATGGCCGCCTGATTGTTCCGGATCACGAATACGAACGATTGATCGCCGTTGTGCTGCACCGCGGAGCTGGGAACCAGAACCTGGTTCGTCAGCGTCTTCACCAGCAGCCGCGTGTTGACGAACTCGTTGGGAAACAGCTTTTCGTTGCCATTGGCGAATTCAGCGCGCAGCTTCACCGTGCCGGTGGTGGTGTCGATCTGGTTGTCCACGGTTTCGAGCGCTCCGGTCGCGATCTTGCTCGTCATCTGGCGGTCCCAGGCTTCCACCGGCAGCGTCTTTCCCGCATGCATCGGCGCGAGCACCTGCCCCAGATCGTTTTCCGGAAGCGTGAAGACCACGGTGATCGGCTCGATCTGGGTGATCACCAGCAGCGCCGTGGTGGCATTCGCGGTGACCAGGTTGCCGGGATCCACCAGCCGCAGCCCCACACGCCCGTCGATGGGCGCGGCGATGTGGCAATACTCGATCTGCACCTGGTCGTAGCGAACCGTGCCTTCGTCGTTTTTCACCGTGCCCTCGTCCTGCTTGACCAGCATTTCCTGATCTTCCAGCTGCTGGCGCGCGATGCCGTTGCGCGCCCAGGCGTCCTGATAGCGCTTGAGGTCCATTTGCGCCTGCGCCAGCAGATTGCGGTCGCGCTCGAGCGCGCCCTGCGCCTGTTCCAGTTGCGCCTGGTATGGCCGATCGTCGAGATCGATCAGCCGGTCGCCCTTATGCACCACCTGCCCCTCTTTGTAATTCACCGCGACGATCACGCCGGTCTGCTGCGCCGTGACCGAATCGGTGTAAACCGGCGTCACCGTCCCGATGGCTTCGAGATACACGCCGATGCTGCCGGGCGTCGCCGTCGCCACGGTCACCGGAACCACGGGTGCGGCGGGCATCTTCGCGGAATTCGCGGCGCTGGCTCTGTACCGCTCGAAAAACAAGTACGCCGCGATCGCAATGATGATCAAAACCAGGGCCGTGATCCACAGCCAGTGGCGCCGATGACGCGGCGCTTCGTCTGGGGGCGGCTCGTTGCGCGGCGGCTGCGTTCCGGAAGCGGGAGCAGGCAGCGTCTGAACAGGCGATTCCGGCGGAGGCAGCGCCGGCGCCGGGTTGCCTGCCGGTTCCGATACCGCATCCCGGCCGGCCCCTCCGGGCGGAACGTCGGCCCGGTCTCTTTTCCGATGACCATAATGACGCAGCGGCTGGTGTAATCTACGCATCCAAGATCACCTCACCGTCGCGCCAGGCAAATAGCGGATTCCTGCGCACCTCGCGTTCGTCCTCCCGGTCTCCATCCGCTCAGGAGGCCATCCTCACGCTTCCGCGCGGTCAACTACCCAAACGCTCCTCTACCTCCATGGATTCGAATTCCTAACGTTTGTTTCGTGTAACGTAAGGCGCATGTGAGCGACCCGGCCAGTCCCGCGGTTTTCGCAATATAATGACCGAAGCGGAGACCGTAGATTCCGCCGCCGCACACCCCGACGGTGTACTCTTCGATGCGTCTCCCGGATCAAATCTCGCAAGGAGTTCTCACTTGAGCCGCTGGATGCGCCTGACCGCCGCCGTGGTCGCGATGATGATGATCGCGAACCTGCAGTACGCCTGGACGCTGTTCGTCAAGCCCATTATTCAGGCGACGCACTGGAAGCTGAGCGACGTTCAGTGGGGATTCACCCTGTTCATCGCCTTTGAAACCTGGGCCATGCCATGCTCCGGCTGGCTGATCGACCGGCTGGGTCCGCGCGCGTTCCTCTCGATTGCCGGCGTGCTATGCGGGGTGGGCTGGGCCGGCATCGGGCGCGCGGCGTCGCTCCCGGAGGTTTACGTTTTCTACTCGCTCGCCGGATTCGGCGCCGCCCTGGTGTACTGCGGCGCCACCGGAATCGGGCTGAAGTGGTTCGCCGATAAACGCGGGCTCGCCGCGGGCCTGATCGCCGCCGGATTCGGCTCGGGCGCTGCCCTGTTCATCAAGCCGTTGTCGGTGATTCTTCATGCGCAGGGCTATCAGGCCGCGTTTCTTTATACCGGAATCGCGCAGGGCACGCTGATCATCATCGCCGCGCAGTTTTTGCAAAACCCTCCCCGCGCCGCCGCCCTTGCCGCGCCCGCCAGAGCCAACGTCAAAATCCGCCGCCATCACGAAGATTTCAACTCCTTCGAAATGCTCGCGACTCCGCATTTCTGGATGATGTTCGCCATGGCCGTGATGATGGGCATCGGAGGCCTGATGGCCACCGCGCAGGTCGGGCCCATGTCGGACACTCTGAAATTCGGCGCGGCCGTCTTGACGCTTTCCCTCACTCTCAATCCGCTCGCCAACGGAGGCGGGCGCATTTTCTGGGGATGGATTTCCGACCTGATCGGCCGCGAGCAGACCATGTCGGTCGCGTTTTTTCTGCAATCGCTGATTCTGTTGAGCGTGGTCGTGATCGGCAAGCATTCCCCCGCGCTGTTCATCCTGACCATCGCGCTGGTTTTCTTCACCTGGGGCGAAGTGTATTCGCTGTTCCCGTCGGCCTGCGCGGATTACTTCGGCTCGCGCAACGCCAGCTCCAATTACGGCTTTCTATACGCGGCAAAAGGGGTCGCCTCCATCGTCGGCGGCGGGCTCGCGGCCAAGCTGTTCGAGAAAACCGGCTCCTGGGATTACGGATTCTACGGGTGCGCCGTGCTCGCGCTGGTTTCGTCCATGCTCGCGATCGTGTTGCGGCGCATGCCGCTGCCGCACAAAGCGGGAGCGCCGGCCACCACCTCGGCGACAGCGGCGGCCACCGATTGAGTGGCGGAAGAAGGGGACTGTCCCCTGGCGCCGGCAAACTCGCACCCGTCCACACCGTCAGCGGACTGTCCCCTTCTTCCGCCCGTCCGATTGAGCGTTCCGCAACATCACGCCGCCGCCGGCTCCCACAGCTCGATCTTGTTCCCGTCCGGATCGAACACCCACGCGAAGCGGCCGTACTCGTGATCCTCGCGCTTGTCGATTTTGACACCATTTCCAGCAAGCCTCTGGAGAATCGCCTCCATATCGTCGACAATGTAGTTGATCATGAACGAAGCGGAGCTGGGATCGAAGTAACGGGTATCGTGCGGGAAAATGCTCCACACCGTCCCCTGTTCCCGCTCCGGCTGGTCAGGCAGACGCCAATGGAATGCGAATCCGTCAGCGCCGCCCGCCACTCCCAGATTTGTTTCGTACCACGCCTGCATCCCGGCCCGATCGGCGGATTTGAAGAAAATTCCCCCGATTCCGATCACTCGTCCTCGCCCGTTTTCCGTTTCTTGCGCCATCTAACTATGCTATTCGATAGGCGGAAACTTTGAATATGCCAACCCTCGCGCCGACTTTGGAAATCATCGCGCCGGTGAGCGCGGCGCAATCCGAAATTCTGTCGAAAGACGCGCTCGATTTTCTCGCAGGCCTGTGCGCCGAATTCGAGCCTCGCCGCCAGCAACTGCTCGCCCGCCGCATCGAGCGCCAGCGCCACATCGACGCCGGAAAATTCCCCGATTTTCTTCCTGAAACCAAATCGATTCGCGAAAAAGAGTGGACCGTTGCGCCCATTCCGCCCGATCTTCAGGACCGCCGCGTCGAAATCACCGGACCCGTGGACCGCAAGATGGTGATCAACGCGCTCAACTCCGGCGCCAACGTCTACATGGCCGATTTCGAGGACGCCAATTCGCCCACCTGGTCGAACAACATCGACGGCCAGATCAACGTTCGCGATGCCATGCGCCGCAGCATCGAATTTGCGAGTCCCGAAGGCAAGCAATACCGGCTCAACCCAAAAATCGCGGTGCTGCTGGTTCGGCCCCGCGGCTGGCATCTCGACGAAAAACACGTTTTGCAGAACGGCAAGCCGGTCTCCGG
>JASHWA010000171.1 GCA_030044325.1 Bryobacteraceae bacterium | reverse complement strand
GCTCCGGCGCATGCCTTTTCCCCGAAAAAATCGATAAACACGCCCTCTTCCGGGAGCGTGTTCTGATCGATGAGGATGCCGACCGCTTCACCCGCTTTGAGCGCGCGAAGAATGTCGCGGGCCGCATCGCGCTTGCTGATGATGTCATTCCCGCTGAGTGCGCGGCGCGCTTCGATCAGCGCATCCACGCGCGCATTGTCGATCGGCCGCACCACGATGTGCATGGGCGCGGTCAGCAACGCGTGCGCGAAGGCGCTCAGCTCCCAATTTCCCAGGTGCGCCGTAGCGATGAGCACGCCGCGCCCGCGCGCCTGCGCAGATTTGAAATTTTCAAGACCGTCATAGCGAATCCATTCGGCGACATTGGCCTTGCCGATGGACGGAAATTTCGCGAACGCAGCCAGCATGCGCGCGAGCGAGCGGAACATGTCGTCGATCAGTCCCTGATCCGGAATATGGGCGATTTCCAGATTGCGGCGCGCGGTTTTGCGGAAGCGTGGAACGAAGATGTCCAGCAGCTTGACGTAAGCGCCGGCAAGCGGAGGGAAACGCGCGACACTGAACAACACCCAGCGGACGAGCCAGGATTCGATCACTCGATCCAGCCGCCGCCGAGCACCAGGCCGGCCGAATAGAACACGGCGCCCTGGCCGGGAGTGATGGCGCGCTGCGCCTGGTCGAAGCGCACCTCGACGCGCGCGGCATCAACGGGTGTGATGGTCGCGGCCGCGGCGGCGTGCTTGTTGCGGATCTTCACTTCGGCGCGCAGGGGCGCGGACGGCGGCGCGATGGAAATCCAGTTGACGCCGTGGACGCGCATTTTCGCGCGCAACAGATCGTCATTGCGTCCGATGACGACGCGGCGCGTGGCGGGCTCGGTGGCGATCACGTAGAGCGGCTCGCCCGCGGCGACTCCCAGACCGCGGCGCTGGCCGACGGTGAAATGATGCACACCCGAATGTTCGCCGACCACGCGCCCGCCGGCGGTGACCAGTTTTCCGCGCGTTTCCGAGGGCGTGATTCCCTGCTCGGCAAAATACGCGTCGATGAAGGCAGCGTAATCACCGTTGGGAACGAAGCAGATTTCCTGGCTGTCGGGCTTTTCCGCGGTGGGGATGCCGAGCTCGCGCGCGAGCTCGCGAACCTGCGCTTTTTCGAATCCGCCCAGCGGAAACAGGGTCCGCGCAAGCTGCGGCTGCGTGAGGCCGAATAGAAAATAGGTCTGGTCCTTGGCGCGATCCACGCTGCGGCGCATCTCCCATCGGCCGCTATCCGGATTCCAGTCGAGCCGCGCGTAATGGCCGGTGGCGATGCGTTCCGCGCCGACGCCTTCCGCCATTTCGATAAAACGATCGAATTTGATGAAATTGTTGCACAGCGTGCACGGAATGGGCGTGCGGCCGGCGAGATACTCGCCGATGAACGGCTTGACCACCTGCTGTTCGAAAGCATCTTCGAAATTCACGACGTAATACGGGATGCCGAGGTGTTGCGCCACGCCGCGCGCATCGTAAACATCGTCGAGCGAACAGCAGCGCCCGGTGGGCTGGCTGGGCGCGAGGGCGGGCAAACGCCGCTGATTCCACAGCTGCATGGTGAGCCCGACGATTTCGTGGCCGTCGCGGCGCAGCAATCCCGCGACGACGGAGCTATCCACTCCGCCCGACATGGCGACGGCGATTGTCGAATCAGGCATAAGCCGGCGCGAGCTTTCTCAAATGCGCGACGCTGGCCGCCACGGCGTCGACGAGTGCGTCGACGTCGTCGATCGAGTTGGCGCGGCCGAGCGAAAAACGGGTGCTCGATTTCGCCTGTTGCTTGGTCAAACCGATGGCGGTGAGGACATGCGAGGGCTCGGTCGCGCCGCTCGAACACGCCGCGCCGCTTGAAACCGCGAAGCCGCGCAGGTCGAGCGCGATCAACAGCGCGTCGCTGTCGATTCCGTCGAAGCGAATGTTGGTGGTGTTGGGCGTGCGCGGCGCGCCGGCGCCGTTCACGTGCGCATCGCGAACGCGATGGAGGATCGCGTGCTCCAGACGATCGCGCAGCGCGGCCTCGCGTGCCCATTCGGCTGCGCCTTCTTCGACGATCCACTGCGCCGCGCGCCCCAGGGCGACGGCGCCGGCGACGTTTTCGGTTCCCGCGCGGCGGTCGCGCTCATGATGGCCGCCGTAGAGCAGCGGCGAAATGGATGCTCCCTTGCGGAGGTACAGCGCGCCCACTCCTTTGGGGGCATAAAACTTGTGACCGGTGATCGCGTAGGAATCGACGCCCAGATTGCGAACGCTGACCGGAATTTTCCCCGCGGCCTGCACGCCGTCGGAATGCATGGCGACCCCGGCTTGGCGGGCGACTTTCGCAATTTCTTCTATCGGCTGGATCACGCCGAGCTCGTTGTTGGCGTGCATCACGCTGATGATTTTCGTATCCGGGCGTAGCGCGCGGCGGATGTCATCGGGATCGACGATGCCGCGCGAATCAACCTTTACCCGGGTCGCAGAGGCGAGTTGATCGCATGCGCCAAGCACGGCGGGATGCTCGATGGTGGTGGTGATGGCGTGACCGGTGCGCGCCACGCCGAACAGCGCATGATTGTCGCCTTCGGTCCCGCCGCTGGTAAACACGATTTCTTCGGGCGACGCATCGAGCATGGCCGCGACGTGCTTGCGGGCCTCATCGAGCGCCTGGCGCGCCATCTGGCCGAAATGATGCACGCTCGACGCGTTGCCGTATACCTCGCCGAGCATGGGCAGCATGGCCGCCAGCACCTCCGGAGAAACCGGGGTGGTCGCGTTGTGATCGAAATAAAACCTGCGCACTTACTACAATTTTAACAGCACATGTTGATTACCCTGACGACCGATTTCGGCTCGGCCGATCATTTTGTCGCAGTGATGAAGGGAGTCATCCTTTCGATCGCGCCGCGCGTGACGCTGGTGGATATCACTCATGAAATCGAACCGTATGACGTGAACCAAGCGGCGTTCGTCATCGCGCAGGCGTGGCGTTACTTTCCCCGGCGCACGATTCACGCGATCGTGATCGATCCGGGCGTGGGCACCGCACGGAGGCCCATTCTGGCCGAGGCGGGCGGGCAGTTTTTTATCGCGCCGGACAACGGCGTGCTGTCGATGGTCTACGATTCGGCTGGGCACAAGGTGCGCGTGATTTCGAATGCGAGATGGATGAGCAAAAGCGTCAGCAGAACGTTTCACGGCCGCGACGTTTTTGCGCCGGCGGCGGCCCACCTGGCGCGCGGCGTCCGGCCGGCGGAATTCGGGAAAACCATTCACGATTACGTGCGCGCGACGCTCCAACCATTGCGCATCGCGGGCGATGCTTACGCCGGCGTGATTTTGAAAGTGGATCGATTCGGAAACCTGATCACCAATTTCCACATCGACGAGTTTCCGGACGTGCGCACGCGTCCGATCGAGCTTCGCGTGGGCGCACAGCGGATTCATCGGCTGGCGCTCACGTTCGCCGGAGCGGCGGTCGGCGAGTTGTTTGCGATCGTGGGCAGTTCGGGGTACCTGGAGATCGCGGCGAACCAGGCGCCTGCGGCGAAACTGCTGGGATGCGGGAGGGGAGCGCCGGTGGAACTCCAATTTTTATGATTTTTTCACGTATCCCGCGCATTCAAGCACGGGGAGGCGCGGATATTTCGGAAACTTCGCGTCACTGAACGATTTTTCGCACAAATAAAACACCGAGCCGCGATCGGATCGGATCAAACGGCAAAAAACGCAGGT
This sequence comes from Bryobacteraceae bacterium, assembly GCA_030044325.1. GTDB lineage: Bacteria > Acidobacteriota > Terriglobia > Bryobacterales > Bryobacteraceae > Palsa-187. The sequence continues at coordinate 8,237 of JASHWA010000171.1, read as the reverse complement.
TTCGCACAGGCCGGGATTCGTGTTCATCCGCGCTCATTCGCGGCTAAAAAATTCCTTCGCCGCGTCGATGGTGGCGCGGATGTCGGCTTCGCTGTGCGCCGAAGATAGGAACGCCGCTTCGAACTGCGACGGCGCGAGATAAATTCCGCGCTCCAGCATGAAGTGGAAAAATTTCGCAAATCGGGCCGTGTCGCTGCGCTTGGCCGACTCCCAGTCTGAGACGGGCTGATCGGTGAAGAAAAAAGTGAAGATGGAGCCCACGCGATTCACGGTGACGCCGGGCGGCGTCCACGCCGTCAATTGCGCGGCGCGGGCTTCGAGGGTTTCGTATATTTCCGGATGCGCGGCGAGATGCCGCAGCATGGCGAGTCCCGCGGAGACCGCCAGCGGATTTCCGGATAACGTTCCGGCCTGATAAACCGGGCCGACGGGCGCGATTTTCTTCATCACGTCCGCACGTCCGCCGTAGGCCGCCATGGGCAATCCCGCGCCGATGATTTTTCCGAGCGTGGTCAGATCCGGCCGGATCGAAAAGCGCTGCTGCGCGCCGCCGGGAGCGACGCGAAATCCGGTCATCACTTCGTCGAAGATCAGCAGCGCGCCGTGTTTTTCAGTGAGCGAGCGCAGCGCTTCCAAGAATCCGGGAGCCGGAGGGACGCAGCCCATATTGCCGACCACCGGCTCGACAATCACGGCCGCGATCTTGCCGCCGCGTTCTGCGAACACTTTTTCGACGGCCGCGATGGAGTTGTAGGGCAGCGCGATAGTGGTGGCCGCGAAGGCGGCGGGAACTCCCGCGGTATCCGCGATCCCCAGCGTGGCCATACCCGATCCGGCCTTCACCAGCAGCGAATCGACGTGGCCGTGGTAGCAGCCTTCGAATTTGATGGTGAGATCGCGGCCGGTGAAACCGCGCGCCACGCGCAACGCGCTCATGGTCGCCTCGGTCCCCGAATTCACCAGCCGCACCATTTCCATCGACGGAACCATTTTGGCGATTAATTCGGCGAATTCGACTTCCTGTCCGGTGGGCGCGCCGAAGCTGGTGCCGATTGCGAGCGCCTGGCGCAGCGCTTCCATGACGAACGGCGGCCGATGGCCGGCAATCATCGGTCCCCAGGAGCCGACGTAATCGATATACGCGTTCCCATCGACATCGAACACGCGCGAGCCTTCGCCGCGCGCGAGGAACAGGGGCGTTCCACCCACGCCGCGAAACGCGCGCACCGGCGAATTCACTCCGCCCGGCGTACGCTGCTGCGCGCGCCGAAACAGCTCTTCCGATTTCGCGAATTTCGTACTCGTCACCGTCGTCATATTCTTCAATAGGTCGCGAATAAACCGGCTTATAAACCGGATCTTTCCGGAATCACGCGGTTCAGGAAAAAATTCATGAGCACTTCCTGTAGCGTTCCGTTCAGATTTTTGAGCAGCCGGCTCTTGAGCGTCGAATACGGCTGCGTGCCCGCGAACAGATCCTGCATCAATACGCGAAACCGCTCGCTGCGGCGGATGAAGTGAATCATGCGCGCCGGGACGGTATTGAACATGAAGCGGCCCAGGAACACGCGTTTGGCAAGCGTCGCCGCAAATTCCAGATCGAGCGCGAATTCGCGCGCGAGCAGCGTGCGATACGCCGCGGCTTTTTCCGCAAGCGAATGCGCGTCGTCGATCACCACGCGGCTCGCCAGATCGCCCGAACGCATGGCGTAATACAAACCTTCTCCCGTGATCGGATCTACCAGGCCGCCGGCATCGCCCACCGCGAGCCATCCGTCGCCTGCCACGCGATTGCGCCGCCATCCCGACGTTTCCAGCGACGGAAGCATGTGGCTGTAAAATCGCGAACCTTTCCACGCCATCCCGCGCTGGTCCATATAAGATTCCAGGCGCGCGCGCAACGACTGCGCCGGCTCGCCTTTTCCGCAAATTCCCACCGAAAGATGCCCACAGCGCGGAAATACCCAGATATATCCTTCGAGATTTCGCAGGAATTGAATGTCGATCTGTTCCTGTGTGGCGCGAACGTAGTAGCCGAGCGCGCTCATCGTATCTTTGGCGCCCCACTCGGTTCCCACCTCGCGCAATGGATTGCGCGCGCCGGTGGCGATAATGCAGAAATCGGCTTCGGCGACGCCGGATTGCGTGCGCAATCTCCACGTCCGCTCGTGCCGCTCGATGGCCATCACGCGCGTTTTTTCGATCATCGCACCGCTGCGTTCGGCGCGTTTGAGCAGCATGTTGTTCAGATCCATCCGCGAATAGATCACCAGCGGCTGCGCCAGCGTCATCTTGACCTGTCCGGCTTCGGGCGCGGCGAGCGTGGTCTCGCGCACCAGGCGCTTGGGCGTGTCATTGTCGATCAGGAACGGATATTCGTGATACGCCTTGTAGGTCAGCCCGCCGCCGCAGGGTTTTTCCCACGCGAGCTTCTCATCGAACACGACCACTCGCAACCCGGCCGCGGCCAGGCGCTGGGCGGCGAACGCGCCCGCCGGTCCGCCGCCCAAAACGGCGACGGTTCTCATTGTTTCGGACTCACCGGCGGATGGCCGGCCGGCAACTGACCTTCGCCTCCCGGCATCGCAGGATGCCCCTGCGGCATTCCCTGCATTCCGCCCGCGCCGTGCGGATTCGGCCCGGATTCGTTATGCCGCGCGACCACCCATTTGCCGCCCTTGCGGTCGAGCGTGTACTGCATCTGCATCCCGGCGGCGGCTTCGGTGTTTTTGGGACGGAACATCACCGTCGCGCGCGCCTGGTCCTTGTCGAACGACACGGAAACCACGTCCACCTGCATGGACGACATATCCAGCCCGGTCTCGGCCTTCCGCTGTTGCAGATAATCGAGAACTCCCTGCTTCACCGCATCCGAATTTTGTATATCTTTTGAACACGCCGCGAGCAGCATCGCAGCGGCCACCAGAGTCACTTTGCGCACATCCCGATTATACTCTCCGTATGACCCTTCCCCAGGAAACAAGGATCCGTTCTTTCGACGGCGGCGAATTGGGCGCCTATCTCGCGATTCCGCCGTCCGGCCGCGGTCCCGGACTGGTCGTTTTACAGGAGATTTTCGGGGTGAACGCGAACATGCGCGCGGTGTGCGACTGGTTCGCCGCGCGCGGCTTGGTCGCGCTGTGTCCCGATCTTTTCTGGCGCATGGAGCCGGGTCTCGAGCTCGATCCGCAGCGCGATTTCGAGCGCGCGCTGGCGCTTCTGAGCCGGCTCGACGAAAACCAGGCGGTCGAAGATGCAGCCGCGGCGATGGAATTTCTGCGCACCCATGGCGCGTGCACCGGCCGGGTGGGCGCGGCCGGATATTGCCTCGGCGGAAGGCTCGCGTTTCTGCTGGCCGCGCGGCATCGGCCGGATGCCGCGGTGGGATATTACGGCGTGGCGCTCGAACGCTCGCTCGATGAAGCGAACAGGATCGCTTGCCCGCTGATGCTGCATATTGCGGGACTCGATAAATATTGCCCGCCCCATGCCCGCGAGCAGATCGTTGCGGCGCTGCCTGACGCTGCGATCCACATTTACCCGAATTCGGATCACGCCTTCGCGCGCAAAGGCGGAATGCATTACGACGCCGCCGCGGCCGAGCTCGCCGATCTGCGCACTATCGAATTTTTCCTGCGCACGCTGATGCTCCAGCGGCATTCGCTCGAAGCCATCTGGGCCGAGCACATCCGCCACGAATTTTCGACGCGTTCGACCGAAGACACGCTCGCGACCATGGTGGAAGATGCGTACGTGAATCATATCCCCACGCTCACCGGCGGGGTCGGCAAGGCGCAGCTCGGCGAATTTTATTCGAAACATTTCATCCCGAAAATGCCGCCGGATACGACGCTCACGCCCCTTTCGCGAACCGTCGGCGAGGATCAAATCGTGGATGAAATGATTTTTGGTTTCACGCATACGATCGAAATGGACTGGATGCTGCCGGGAGTCGCGCCGACCGGCAGGCGCGTGGAGGTTCCCCTGGTCGCGATTGTCCAACTGCGCGGCGACAAGCTCGCGCACGAACATATTTATTGGGACCAGGCGAGCGTGCTGGTCCAGCTCGGATTGCTCGATCCGGCGCATCTGCCGGTCGCGGGGGTCGAAAGCGCGCGCAAAGCCGAAGATCCGAATTACGCGAGCAGCGCCGCGATGCGGTCCGGGTCGTTCGGCACGACCGTCGATTGATTGGCGAACGTCGATCGAAGCAGCGTCCCATCCGGCGCTTCGAGTTTTCCGGTGTGATAGCGATAAATGTAATCGGGATCCTTGAGCAGATTACCGGTGAGCACCGCGACCACGTCCGCCTCGCGATCGATCACGCCGCGCGCGGTCAATTTCCGGATTCCGGCGAGAGTCGCAGCCGATGCCGGCTCGCACCCGATGCCCGCGCGGCCGATCCGCGCTTTCGCGTCGGCGATCTCCTGTTCGGTCACTTTTTCGACCACTCCATGGGTCGCGCGAATCTCATGCAGCGCTTTCGGCCACGAAACCGGATCGCCGATGCGGATCGCGGTCGCCAGCGTTTCCGGATTTTCCACCGCGCGAAATTCTCCGCCGCGCTCGACGAAATCGAAAAACGGCGCGGCGCCCTCCGCCTGAATCACAGCCAGCCGCGGCAGCCGGCCGATCAGCCCGATGGCGAGCGCTTCACGCAGAGCTTTGCCGAACGCCGAAGTATTTCCCAGATTTCCTCCCGGCAGAACGATCCAATCCGGCGGGCGCCAGTCGCGCTGGTCCAATAATTCGAAAACGATGGTTTTTTGTCCCTCGATGCGGAACGGATTCACCGAGTTCAGCACATAAATTCCGAGCTTTTCGGCGAGCGCGCGCACCAGCGCGAGAATCTGATCGAAATTCGCCTCCACTTCGAGCGTCCGCGCGCCGTATTCGAGCGCCTGCGCCAGTTTCCCGAATGAAATTTTTCCGTGCGGCAAAAAAATCAGCGCTTCCAGTCCGCCCGCCGCCGCGTACGCCGCCATCGACGCCGAAGTGTTGCCCGTTGAAACGCACGCGACGCGCCGCATTCCCAAGGCGCGCGCCTGCGCGGCCCCGCAGGTCATGCCGTTATCTTTAAACGATCCGGTGGGATTGAATCCCTGGTGCTTGAACGCAACCCGCTCCAGCCCTGCGTACAAGGCCGCCGCGCGCGATTCGAGCAGCGGTGTGTTGCCTTCCCGGAGGGTGACCACGCTCGAAAAATCTTGAAGAAACGGAAACAGCTCGCGATAACGCCACACGCCGCTTTGATCGAGCGGAGCATTGCTCATTCTTCGCTCTCGAAAACATTTCTTGAGCGCGGCCGGATCGAGCGAGAAATCGTAGGCGGCCTCGATCAGCCCTCCGCATTTCGCGCAGTTGTAGACAACGTCGGTAATCGCATATCGCGTCCGGCACTCAGGATGGAAACAGACCAGTTGCGCCATCGGGTATCTTTTAACTTTACGATGCTCGCGGTTCACCTCGAATCCGGCCGCGTCGAGCTGCGCCGCGCGGCGCTCCCGCGCGTTCCGGAACATTTCGCGCGAATCCGCCTCATCGCCGCCGGAATCTGCTCCACCGATCTCGAACTTCAGCGCGGCTATTACGGTTTTCGCGGCACGCCCGGACACGAATTTGTCGGCCAAGTGAGCGAAGCGAACGATCCAGCGTGGATCGGGCGCCGTGTCGCGGGCGAAATCAATCTGGCGTGCGGCAAATGCGACTGGTGCGCGCGGGGGCTCGGGCGCCATTGCCCGCAGCGCAGTGTTTTGGGAATCGTCAAACACCCCGGCGCGTTTCGCGAATTTTTGACGCTGCCCATGCGCAATCTCCATCGCGTGCCGCAATCCATTCCCGACGAGCACGCGGTTTTCATCGAACCCGTCGCCGCGGCTTGCGAGATTCTGGACCAGGTCAAAATCGCGAAGGGCGAGCGAATCGGCGTGCTCGGCGACGGAAAACTGGGGTTGTTGGTCGCGCAGGTGCTGCACGCGCACGGCGCGAACGTCAACCTGTTCGGCCGCCATCGCCACAAACTCGCCATCGCGGATCGCGCCGGCATCTCAACGGAAACAATCGGAAAAATGCTGCCCCTACGCGAATACCCCATGGTCGTCGATGCGACCGGGTCACCGGAAGGCCTGCGCTCGGCGATTTCGATGGCGATTCCGCGCGGGATCGTCATCATGAAATCGACCGTCCACGGCCTGGTGCCGATCGACACCGCGCCCGCCATCGTCAACGAAATCACGCTGGTCGGCTCGCGCTGCGGACGCTTTGAGCCCGCCATCGGTCTGCTTGCGTCGAAGAAAATCCGCGTGGACGATCTCATTTCCGAAACATTTCCGCTCGATCGCGCAGCGGAGGCTTTTGCGCGCGCCGCAACCAAAGGCATCCTCAAGGTTGTGCTGCGGCCACCAGCGGGAAGCGCCAGGTAGGACCCACTACCTACTTCCCGCTACCCACTCCCCTGCTACGGCCCAGCCAGATTCCCAGGAATCGATCGACCATCGATTGCGGCACGTCGATGTGCAGGCGCACCATGGGGCCGTCCTCGGTCACCTGCATGCGATCGTAGACTTCGGCGAGATCGGGCTGATTCCTGGGAACGCTCAGACGCCCGATGCCGATCAGCGCCTTCAGCGCGCCTTCCACCTGCTGCGCGCCGTCGTCGGTCGCGCAGGAAGCTTGCGCCAATCCGGCGAGGCCGTTCGACAGATCGAACCAGATGGTTCCGGTCTGAATCGACGCGAGCAGCCGATTCAAATTCCCCAGATTGCTTTCCGGATCGAAGGGAAGTCTTATGGGGCCTCCACCGTAGGCAGCCCAGAACTGCGCCTCGACCGGAATCTGGTTGATCAGCGCCTGCATTTTCGGCGGCGGACCGTTGGACTTGCCGCGTTCATCGATCAGCGCCTTGAGCGGCTCGAGCTGGCCCAGGGCGCCCGTGGTCGAATTGATCAGCACCACCGCGCCGCGCTCGTCGCCGAACATGGTCAGGCCCTTGTAGCCGAAGCGCTGCGCGCCGTGGCGCTCCATCTGCGGCTCCATCATTTCGTCGGCGAATTTCCCGCGTCCGAGCAGCACTCCGGTCTTGCCGTTGGAAACGAACAGCAGCTCCCACAGATCCTTGCGCGGATCGATGCCGGTCATTTCCGCGAACTGGTTGATTTGCGGAATATCGCGCTCGGCGAAATTCTGCTGGTACACCGGCGTTTTGAGCAGTTTTTCAAGGCGCGCTCCCACCATCAGCACGGTGTCCTGCGGAACCAGCGTCGCAAGCGACGGATCGATCCTGACGCTCTGCGGCGCGCGCGAGCATCCCAGAACAACGGCGAAAGCCGCCGCGGCAACGAATCGCATATACCGGCAAGACGCCGCGCCGCGCGCAGATTTACACGTCTTGAAAATAACGTCAGCGCCGGTCAAGCCCCGTGCGCAAGCGCGGGGGTCGAGGCCACCTTGGAGAGACTCGGATTCGCTCACCGTCGAAACCCATTGTAGGGCATGCCGTGGTAGATTTTCGGTATGACTCCCGAACAAGCGACTTTCTTATTGCACGAAGTCTATCTGCCGCAAATTCGCAACGAACAGACGACCACCCGCCGCGTGATTGAAGCGATTCCGGCGGACAAAGGGGATTATAAGCCGGATCCGAAGTCGATGAGCGCGATGGGTCTCGCCAAGCACATCGCGAGCGCGGAAGTTTTTTTCATGACGGGCATCGCCAACGGCCGTTTTGACCGTGGCGACGCCGTGATTCCGGAAGACGTCACCACGCCCGCGCAATTGGCTGCCTGGTACGACGACAATTTCACCAAAGCGATCGAAAAGCTGGCGGCCACCAGCCCCGACGACCTGGTGAAAACCATCACGTTCGCGGTCTTCAGCAATGAAGGAATCCGCTTCGCCGGCATAATGCTGAGCCATTCGATTCATCATCGCGGCCATTTGAGCGCGTACCTGCGGCCCATGGGCGCCAGGATCCCGCGCATCTACGGCGGCAGCGCGGATGAGCCCATCGAGGTTCCGCGCACTGCCGCGAACTAATCGCATCGGTGAAACGGCGGCTGCGCGCCTTACGCGGCCGGTCGTTGTTTGAGCAACTTCAGTTACTCGCCGACCATCTCCACCAGTTGACGCGTGAGCGCGTCCATGGCTTTGCTTTGTTCCTCCATGCCGGCGCTCGCGCTGGCGCTCTGCTGAGCGCTCTGTGCCGCCTGCTGCGTGATGCGCTCGACCGAACCGAGCGC
>JASHWA010000170.1 GCA_030044325.1 Bryobacteraceae bacterium | reverse complement strand
GCTGAAGGCCGGAGCCAAGGCACCGTCCTTCACGCTCAGCGACGCTTCCGGCAAAAAGCAATCGCTTTCCGAAATTCTGGCGCGCGGGCCGGCGCTGCTGGCGCTGTATAAAATCAGCTGCCCGGTATGCCAGTTGACCTTCCCCTATCTCGACCGGATGGCACACGGGTCGCTTCAGGTGATCGGGATTTCGCAGGACGATGAGCGGGCCACCCAAAAATTCCGCTCCGCCTACGCGCCGGGGATTTCCATGCTCATCGATCCGGCGCGCGAAGGCTATCCGGTGAGCAATGAGCTGGGGATCTCCCACGTGCCGGCGATGTTCCTGGTGGAACAGGACGGCACCGTCTCGCAGGCCTGGGAGGGTTTCGTCAAGCGCGAGATGGAATCGGCCGGCGTGAGGGCAGGCGTCGCGCCGTTCCGCCCGGACGATCGCGTTCCCGAGTGGAAAGCCGGTTGAGGATCGAAGAACTAAGCTTCGGTCGAAGCGATTTCCGTGAATGACCGGTCAGCGCTCCGGCTCCGGCGGCCGTTTCAAGGCGCTGAGGGGAAGTTTGTTCACCTCGTCGATGATCTTCGCGTAGGCGCGCGTCGTCGCCTCCAGGCCGGTCCACGGAACCACCTCCGGCGTCTCCTGGTCGGTGTGGAAATACTGATAAAACTCGCTGGTCGCGACGCCGGGAAGGAAGCGGAAGAACTGTCCCAGATCACCGGCCGGAGGCCGCGGGTCGGGATCGAGGTCCAGCGGCGCGCCGAACTCGTGGAACGCCTTCACCGTGATCGCCTGGAGCTCCGGCCGCGACGGCCCTCCCGCGTACCACTGCTGCGCGAGCACCGTATCGGTCCACACCATCCCGCGCTCCTCCTGATAATGCGGATAGGCGTAGGTCTGCAAGGTCGCCGGATGCTCGCAGTTGATCATCAGCGCGGTTTTGTCGAAAAGCTCGGAGCGATGCTCCACCAGCCAGCGCCGTCCGGCTCCCGAACCCGGTCCGGTGTTGTGATGGCCGTCCAGTCCGATGAAAACCATGGTGCGGCGGCGTTCGGCTCGGGGAATTTTCGCGTAATATTCGGCCAGCCCGATCATGGCCGCGACGCCGCCGGCGTTATCGCCCGCCGCCTGGAACCATCCGTCGCGGTGGGCGATCACGTAAATCGTCTCATCGCTCGCGCCGGGCAGCGTGCCCCACACCAGCGCCGTTTTGAGATTGGGAACCCGCTCGACATCGAGCCGCACCTTGACGCGGGCCGGACGGTCGGCCGACGCCGCGATCAGGTCGCGCGCCGCATAACCGTCCACGCTTCCCACGGTGAACGCGGGGGCCTGGGTGCCGGAAGGATACGCCTGATAACGCAGATTGCCCGGCAGCATGTTGACTTCGAAGATCGCCGCCGCGCCCTTCTGATCGGCGCGCTTCACCGCGCCCTCCGGCTTCATTCCCAGCTCGCTGAAGGTGAACACAGCCTTGCCGCGAACGTCCCGCCCGGCGAAATCCGCCTCGCTGCCCAGTCCCACGTACACCGCATCCAGATCGAGCTCAGCCGATGTCCCGTTGGCCCCGTAATCGGGCTGCGCCGAATCGAGATTCAAAACCTTCCCGCCGGAACGGATGGAGACCTCCCAGGATCGCGGCATCCACTGCGGGTCGAGCGGTACCGGCTGAATGCGCACATCGGCGAGGCCGATCGCGCGGAATTTGGCCGCGAGCCACTCCGCATCCCGCGCGTCGCCCGAGGTCCCGATAATCCGGCCCCAAAATTTCGGATGCCCCTGATCGCGATATTCGAGCGAGATGGCGGCCTGCTCGCCGACATATTGATGCACATGCCTGCCGTCGATCGCGGCATAACGCTGGTCGCCCGCGGGGAGCGGCCATTCGAGCAGCGCGTCATCCAATTTGCCGAGCGCATGCGTCTGCGCCACAACGTTGACGGCGCCAATTGCCAAAACAAGGAGCTTACCCATAGCGCTCATCATTCTAGCGCCGCGGGCGCCTGGCGCAAGCGCCGCCGTGAAAAGGGGGCGGCTTTGGGGAGCGACGACCAACGCGCTCCGTGACCGTCGCGCCTCAGCATGGTGCCGTTCGAGCGGAGACCCACGCAATGCCCGACCAACGATCTATGCCAAACTATAATAGATGTCCTTTGCGACATTCCTAGCCGGAATTGTTTTAGCGATGGCGCTAGGAGCGGGCATAACCCTGCTCCTCCGGCGTCCCCGATCCAAGCCCGACGATTCACTGGCCCGCCTGGAATCCCAGATCCGCGATCTCGAAGCGCAGCGCCTGCGGATGCAGGGCAGCCTCGAAACGCAGCTCGCCAGTCTGTCGCGCGAAACGGTGGCGCTTTCTCAAGCGCTGCGCGCTCCCAACACGCGCGGGCGGTGGGGCGAACTCACGCTCCGGCGCGTCGCGGAGCTGGCGGGCATGGTGGCCTACTGCGATTTCTTCGAACAAACTTCGGGCGACGGCATGCGCCCCGACATGATCGTCCGGCTGCCCGGCTCGCGCACCCTCGCGGTCGACGCGAAAGTCCCGCTGGCGGCTTATCTCGACGCCCAATCCGCTCCTGACGACGCGTCGCGGCGCGCAGCGCTCGAACGCCACGCGCAACA
>JASHWA010000169.1 GCA_030044325.1 Bryobacteraceae bacterium | reverse complement strand
TCCTTTTGATCCCCTCTTTGCCTTGGGTGAGCGTTTTGCTGCTGAGGTCTCTCGAAGGGCAATCCCCGGATCGTCGAGTGGAAACTTTGCCCGCCACCGACGCGATCATCGTTTTGGGCGGCACCATCGTGGGCCCCGGGGGAGCGCATCGGACCAGTCATCTCATTGACCCGAGCGATCGCCTGCTCGTCGCCTTCAGGCTGTTTCGCGCCGGAAGAGCGCCGCTGATCGTCTGCAGCGGCGGCGAGCTTCCCATCCTTGGCCAGACCGCCGAGAGGCCGGAAGCCGAGGTGATGTGCTCCCTGCTTCAGGAATGGGGCATCCCGACCAGTGCGCTGATTACCGAGTCCGGCTCGGCGAACACGCACGAGAACGCCATTCGCAGTTTCGATCTCCTGGCGACGCGAAAGATCCGCCGCATTCTCCTGGTTACGAGCGCGATGCACATGCCGCGCGCCTCGGCGACTTTTCGGAAAGCCGGTTTCGACGTCATCCCCGCGCCGGCGGATTTCCGCACCGGATGGAAGGGCAACGCGCTCGACTGGATTCCGAATCCGCAGAGCCTGATCGATTCCGAAAGCGCCGCCCACGAATGGATCGGCCTGTGGGTGTATCGCCTCCGCGGATGGGCGAGTGAACCGTAACTTGCCACAAAACCAAGTACTGCCATTTTGCGAGGTCACGCGGGGCCGATACAGGCTCGTTGTTGGCTATCGACGGCTTCGGGCCTTCCGCTAGCGCCGGGGGTTCCTTCTGAGCCCTCGTGAAAAACTCACGCTCGTGAGGATATATTGCGCGCTCCCGCCCGAGATGTTGACCCCGTGGCCGAAAAAGCACCCTCCGCCGAACGTCACACCGGCGTACTCCAAGTGAGTCAGCAGATCATTCCACCCGGTCGAATCCGTGGTTCCGAAATCTCCGTTCACGTTGGACCATTGCGAAGGGATGAGCGGTACGGTCAGCGTGAAGGTGCCCGGTCCAAGAATGGCGCTTACCGGACTCGACCACCAGCGGTCCCCACCCGTGTCTGCATCGAGCCATTGCCACAGAAACAGCCGCGTGGTCGCCTGGCCGCCGCAATTATTTTCCGTCCCATCGGTATCGTAGAACCAGACCACCGATCCGGTGGTGACGATTGTGAACGTGAGCGTGACCTGGGAAGACTTGGTGATCGAAATCCCCGGGCTCGGCCAGCCCTTTCCGGCGGGTGTGAAGACGTAATTCACCGAAGGGCAGTTGTCCATCTGTCCTTTCGCGTAGCAGATCGAGGGCGTGTCCTCCACCGGAAAGTTGAAGGTCAGGTCTCCGGCGCTGTCATTGCTGAAAAAGTCCGCCGCGCAGGGATTACCTCCCATGCACAACCCTTGCCAGTCGGATGCGTTGAGCGAGGGGGTCAGGGACTCGCCGCGCAGTGCCGGATCTTCGGGACGCTGGGCTCGACAGGCGCAGGCGAAACAGAGAAGCAGCGAGGCGAAGCATCTCATTTAGTTAACGATACCGAATTTTGGCAAACCCAACTTCGCTTTCGCATCGCTCGCTTAGAGGGGGGCGGCTCTTTGCCGCCCCGCGAGTTGCCGATCAATCACCTCGGGGGTGACCTTCATCGCAAATGTAGACATCGAATTCGGCCCCCAGCTGAACAAAGGATAGACCAGGATGCTTGGAGTTCTTCAGTCCTCCCAGGCGATGACTTCGAGTGAGTCAGGCGATCACCGTTAAACACGGGAAGGCGCCGGTGGTGCAAAAGTTCAATCACTCCGGCGCCTTTGAACACGGGTCCGCTGCTCAAGGACGAGCACGAAACCTACTTTAGGCGCGTTCGAGGTTGAAGCGAGTCGCTTGGCTGAATGGAGTCGCCTGCCGGCGCAAAGCGCGCCAGCACTTCGATCAACTCTTCGATTGCCACCGGTTTGCCGACAAAAACGTCCATGCCCGATGAGAAACACCTGTTGCGGCTGTCGATGGTGGTATGCGCGGTCATCGCAACGATGGTGACGCGGCGGTCGGGAGGCTCGCGGCGGCGGATCTCGATCGCCGCTTCCAACCCGTTCATCTCCGGCATCTCGTAATCCATCAAGACCAAGTCGTAAGGCATCAGCCCGATCATCTCCACCGCTTCGCGTCCGTTGGCCGCTACGTCGCAGCGGATGTTCAGCCGTTCCAGCATTCGCGAGATCACCTTCTGGTTGATTACGTTGTCCTCCACCACCAGCACGCGGATCGGGTGGGCGGCAAAGCGGCCGCGCAGACCCGCGACGCGGCCATGGAGCCTGGGAGCGAGCGCACCGTTCACCGGCGTGCGATGCTTCGACCATGCCGCCACCAGCGCACTGGTGAGCTGCGACTGGCGGACCGGCTTGACCAGGCAAGCCTCCACCGACACGCCTTCAAGGCTGCGCAATTCGCGCCAGTGGCCGACCGAGGTCAGCATGATTACGATGGTTTCGCTCAACTCGGGATCGGACTTGATTTCGGCGGCGAGCGCGGCGCCGTCGAGCTCCGGCATGTTGTAATCGGCGATTACGATCCGGTAGGGATCGCCCGTGCGGCGCGCTTCGCGGATGGCTTCGAGCGCTTCGCGCCCGCCCGCATAACTTCCAGTGCGCATGCCCAAGCTCGAAATCTGGTCGTGAACCACGCGGCGGTTCACTTCGTTGTCGTCCACGATCAGAACGCGCAGTCCTTTAAGCTCGGTCACCGGCGCGGTCGCGATGGCGGCCTGGACGTCGATCGCTAGTGGCAGTCGCACCGTGAACGTCGATCCTTGCCCCGGAACACTCATGACGTCAATCGATCCGCCCATCAACTCGACAAGTTGCCGGGAGATCGCGAGACCTAATCCCGTGCCGCCGTATTTTCGCGTGGTGGAGGTGTCGGCCTGGCTGAACTTCTGGAACAGTCTGTCGAGCTTGTCACCGGGAATGCCGACGCCCGTGTCGGAGACCGTGATTTTCATCACGCTACGGTACGCATCCGCTGACTCTTGCCCGGCGTGCACCAGCACGTGACCGCGCTCAGTGAATTTGACCGCGTTGCCGACCAGGTTGGTGATCACCTGGCGAATGCGCCCGGCGTCGCCCACGAAACGCGAAACGAGCGTAGGCGGATATTCGAGAACCATGTCGAGGCCCTTTTCCCCGGCTCGCGCGGCGAGCATTTCGGCGATGTCCTCGATCAGCGAGCGCAGATCGAAGGGAAACGATTCGATCACCAGCTTGCCCGCTTCGATCTTCGAAAAATCGAGAATGTCGTTGATGATGGCGAGCAGCGCTTCACCCGACGCGCGGATGGTGCTCGCGTAGTCGCGCTGCTCCTCCGTCAGGTCCGTGTCGAGCAGCAGGCCGGTCATGCCGATGACGCCGTTCATTGGTGTGCGGATTTCGTGGCTCATGTTGGCGACGAAATCGCTTTTGGCACGACTGCCTGCCTCGGCCAGCTTGCGCGCCGCTCGTAGCCGCAGCGTGAGCCAGAACGCCGCGCCCAGGGCGAGCACCAGAATCGCGAACGCGGCCAGAAGAAGATTGGAATAGAAGCTCAGGCGTCCGTACTGGAAGATGGTGCTCGCTTCGGTGCCGATGCTCGTGTGCCAGCGGAAATCGATGCCGGCCAAACTGCCGTCGGCGGCCATCGCGCCGATCTCCGCGCGGAGCTTGTCCGCCGCCTTGCGGGCATCGGCGGATTCGTTGGTGGCGCCCACGCCGAACCAGAAGGTCGCATTCTCCACCGGAATGGTGCGCAACGGCCGCTCGGGACACCCCGCCGAGCGCGTGTCTGTCATCGCACTTTGCGCCAACAACCCGGCCTGAACATCACCGGTGCACACGGCAGCGATCACTTCGGCCGTGGTCGGCTTGGACACGATTTTCGCGCCCTTCAGCCGCTCGCGCGCGATGCGGTTATCCAGGCTGATTTTCGACACGGCCACCGTTTTCCCCGTGACATCCCCGGAAGATTGCAACTGCAGCGGCTCGGCAAACAGCAGCACGTAGCTCATTTTCGCCCAGGGGGCGCTGACGTACATCATGCGGCGACGTTCGGGGATGTCGCCCACGATCGGCCACAGATCCACCGCGCCGGACGACAGCGCGCGCTCCGGACCTTCGCCTGAAAAGCGCCAACGGAGCTCGATTCCAGCACGCCGCGCCGCTTCCTTGATTACGTCCACTGCCGGTCCGGTGGGTCTCCCGGAGGCATCGGGGAAGTGATATGGCGGCGAATTTTGAAAACCGATCGTCAGGGTTCGAGCAGAACCGGAGGTCCACAATCCTCCGCCGCAAACCGCGCAGGCGGATATTGTCATCACCAGCAGGAGGCGATAAATATTTACTTTTGGGCGGACTGATGACGTGAGTATCATTCGATACAAGAAACAGATCGGCAGTTTTCGCTGCCGGTTGAGAGCGGGATTCGAGGATTTACCCCGCATGCCGGGCGTCGCGTCGCGACCCGGACCGGCGGAGGGGGAAGATCCTGTTTATCCTGCGGTTCAGGCTACTTGTTTCGAGTTTCCTGAATCACTTTTTCGGCCGCGTTCAGATGCCAATGCTCCACAGCGAAGCGGTACGGCTTTTGATGCGCTGAATTACCCCGGCG
>JASHWA010000168.1 GCA_030044325.1 Bryobacteraceae bacterium | reverse complement strand
GGATGTACGGATCGTTGAGGTACACCTGCTTGAGCAGCGATGAGAAAAATTCAGGAGCATCGAATTCCCGCTGGTCTTCCCAGAAAAATTCGCGCCGGTCTACAATGTGTCCGCCACGCAAATGGAAAATGTTGTCGGCAACCAGAGGCGGCTCGGCGTAGTAAGCAAAGATGTCGGTGTCGCTGCCCTCCGCCGCGGCCATTTTCTGTTTTTCGCCCATCTCTTCAACCGTTTTTAGAAGGTCGAGTGCCGCGGCGGCTTCTTCGAATCGCATTTCCGTGCTCAGCGCTTCCATCCGCGCGCGCAGCTCCCGCGCGAGATCCTTGTGACGGCCTTCGAGGAACAACCGAACCGCGTGCACCGCTTTGGCGTACTCTTCATCGGTCGTCAGTCCTTCGACGCACGGACCCAGACAGCGATGAATGTGGAATTCGAGGCATGGATGCGTGTGCTTGCGCGTCAAATCCACGTTGCACGAGGGAACTTTGAAGTGCCGGTGAATGAAATGCACCAGCCGGTGCGCGAGATTTCCGGGAAAATACGGGCCGAAATAAGTGGACCCGTCTTTTTTCAGGCGCCGCGTGACGTACACGCGCGGATAGCGCTCGTTGGTGAGCTTTATATAAGGATAGGTTTTGTCGTCGCGCAGCAGGATGTTGTAGCGCGGCTTGTACTGCTTGATCAGGTTGTTTTCAAGCGCGAGCGCTTCTTTTTCGTTATCGACCTCGATGAAATCGATCTCGCGCGCTTCGCCGATCAGCGTGCCGGTCTTGACATCGGCGAGGCGATCGTCATTGAAGTAGCTGCGCACGCGGCTGCGCAGATTTTTCGCCTTGCCGACGTAAATGACCGTGCCGTGCGCGTCTTTGTAGAGATACACTCCCGGCTGAAGCGGCAGCTCCGCGGCTTTTTTTCGAAGCTCGAAGGGATCGTCGATACTTCTATTTTCGCACCCGGCGCCAGAAAGCCCTTATCCGCGCGCGCGAATCAGCTCAAGAATCTCGTCCGCCGTCGGCAGCCGGCCGGTTTGCTTCTTCGAATAGATTCTCTCGCCGTCGAGGAAAACGTCCAGCGCTCCCGGCGCGCCGAAGCGGATGCGAGTGGGAATCTGGAGCTTGGCTTCCAGGCTTTCTTTCAGGCTCACGGCCCGCGCCTTGATGTCGCTTCAAAAGAAACAACGCCGGATTTCGACAGTCATCGCACTTGCAGCGATTTTACCATCGTCCAACTTGCTCTTTCCGAGTGACGCGTCATCCCGGCGCCGTCTTGGTTTTCCACAACGCCGTTTCAGGATAAATAAATTGGTAACGGCGCGGGAGTCTAAGGTGTCCTCTACGGCAGGAGGGTAGTATTCCAGATCAAGAGGTACGAGCGGCATTGGCTCAGCATTGGGCGGCCTCCGACGCCAATGATTTCGAAACGGAACACCGCATCTATCACGAGGACGCCGTGCTCGAATACCCACAGTCAGGCGAGCGAATACGCGGCCGCGCCAACATACAGATCACCCGCTCTATCCAGCCGAACAAAAAGCGGTTTGCCGTCCAGCGCATCCTTGGCGGCGGCGACCTTTGGATAACCGAATTCATTCTCTCGTATGACGGCAAGCCATCCTACACAGTGAGCATCATGGAGTTCAGAGGCGATAAGGTCGCGCGAGAAACGCAGTACTTTGCCGCTCCGTTCGAGGCCAGCCCGGCTCGCGCTCCCTATGTGGAAGCGATAGATGCGCAATCTCGAAGCCAGGGGACGCGCTGATCACCTCGGTAGTTGAGACCGTTCACTTCAGCAGCACAAACCGTCCGCCGTCCGTCGCGGCGATCACCAGATTCATAAGGATGAACATCAGGTCGTAGTGCCATCCGTAGCTTTTCTCCCCCCAGAATCCTGTGTGCCAGGAGAAGAGTTTTTTTTCGATCGCTCCCAGCGAGACGGCGACCAGTCCGAAAGCGGCGAGTTGCGTGAATACGCCCAAGCCGACTCCCAGGCCACCGGCGACCTCGGCGCACCCCAGAAAGATCGTGAAGCCCTTCGACATCTCGATGCTCTTCGAACGCGCCTCCGGATCGGTCAGATCGCTGTAGCCGCTGGCGATGAAGACGAGACCCACCATGAGTCTAAGCAGGAGCAGTCCGGCGTCGGTGAAGCGGGCAAGTTGTGGGAACATGGCGTGGATCTCCCGAGATTTCGTTGCCGCGAATCGTTGTTAAGGACGATCGTATCGGCGGCACTGTAGCACCGGTTAACGGTATCATGCGCAGGATCTCGGGAGATCCTCACGCCTTTTCCGCGACGTCGCGCTCGCCGCGCCCCACGTCCACTCGTCTCAGCACCAGCAATCCCAGGGCGAAAAACAGAATCAGCGAAAGAATCGCGAGCCGGTAGCTCCGCGTGAACTGGAGCGCCAGCCCGAAAAACAGCGGGCACATCCAGCTTGTCCCCTTGTCGCTGACCTCATAGATGCTGAAATACTGCGCTTCCTTCATTTTCGGGATCAACTGCGCGAACAGCGACCGGCTCAGCGCCTGGCTTCCTCCCAGGATGATCGCGACCACCCCCGCCATCACAAAAAACTGCAGCGTCGTTTTCACTTCCAGGTAAATGTACACGAGGACCAGGGTCCAGATCAGCAGGCTGAATTCCACCGCGCGCTTCGCGGTGATTTTTCCAGCCAGCCATTTGAACGAAAGCGCTCCGAAAAACGCAATGAACTGCACCATGAGAATCGCGAGCGTCAATTGCGACAACGGAATCTTCAATTCGTCGTGACCGAACTGCGTGGCCAGCGTGACCACGGTCTGGATCGCGTCGTTGTACAAGAGAAACGCGATCATGAACGTCAGCGCCTGGGGGAAGCCGCGCAATTCGCCGAGCGTTCGTTTGAGCAGGCGCAGAACCGCCATCACCGCGCTTTCGCCCGGCGCGAGCGGAAGCGCCGCGCCGCGATTGCGCAGCCGCATCATGGGAATGATGGTGAACACGGCCCACCACATGCCGGCCGACGCGAGGCTGATCCGCACAGCCATTTCATCGCTGAGACCGAGGCGCGCGGCGTTCAAATAAAGGAGCAGATTCAGCGCGAGCAGCGTCCCTCCGCCCACGTATCCCGTTGCCCAGCCCTGGGAAGAGACCGCGTCGCGATCTTCGATCGGCGCGATCTCCGGCAGAAACGAGTTGTAGATCACCACCCCCGCGCCAAAAGTTACGTTCGCGATCAGAAACAGCGCGCCCCCCAACAGATATTCGCTTCCGTGAAGCTCGAACATCGCTATGGTGGCCGCCGCGCCCAGATATGCGGTCGCCCCAAGCGCCTGTTTCTTTCGACGCCCGAAATCGGCCACCGCGCCGATCAGCGGCAGAAACAGAACCTGCAGGATCACCGACAGGCTGATGAGATAGCTCCAGTAGCTGAGCGCGTTCACTTTGATTCCGAGCGGATAGATCATGCCTTGGGCGTCCGCAGCGGATTTCGCGAGAGAGGTGAGATACGGGCCCAGGAACAGCGTAACCACCGTGGTCGAAAACGCCGACTGCGCGAAATCGTACATGTACCAGCCGCGGCGTTCCCTGGTGCTGCGCTCCACCATCATTTTTTCGCTCACGTTCTACGGTAGCGCGTTAGAATCGAAATTGGTTTTCATGAGGGCTCTCTTCGCGGCGTTGGTGGTCTGCTGCGCGGCGAATGCCGCCGTTCCGGTGATCCTGGTTTCGGTCGACACCCTGCGGGCCGATCACCTTGGAATTTACGGATATCGCGCCGCGCGGACCCCCCATATCGATTCGCTCGCCGCGAATGGGACGGTTTTCAGGGAGATCAGCTCGCAGATTCCGCTGACGCTTCCCTCGCATTTTTCGATGTTCACCTCGACTTATCCGTTCACCAACGGAGTCGAGGAGAACGCCGGACGCGCGCCGCAGAGCGCCGTTACGCTCGCGTCTATTCTGAAGGATCACGGGTATTCGACCGCGGCGTTTATCGGCGCGATTTATCTCGAGCGCGAGCTGGGAATCGATCGCGGTTTCGATTTTTACGACAGCCCGTTCCGCTTTGAAGCGTTTTCCTCGCTTTCCGGCTCGATGTTTTTCGGCGATCGCAACACCGATCCGCTGCATGCGCGAACGCGCCACGACGGAGCGCTGGTGATCCGCTCCGCGCTTCAGTGGATCAAGGCGAATCGCGACAAGCCCTTTTTCGC
>JASHWA010000167.1 GCA_030044325.1 Bryobacteraceae bacterium | reverse complement strand
GCCGGGCGTGGATGTGGCCGCGTCGACCGCGCCCGCGTCGGGATTGTTTCTCGAATCGGTGAAATACTGAAGTAGATGAATCCCCTTGTTCAGATCTGCTTTCGCGTTCCGTTCGACAAAATCCAGGCTTCCGACGTCAGGCCCGCGATCGACGAGCTGCTGGCCGACGCGCACCAGCGCTTGGATCAAGCCATCGCGTCGGACCGTCCGCTGCAGGCGATGGACACGATGACGGAGCGGCTCGACTACGCGATGAGCGTGGTGCGGCACCTGGAAAGCGTCGCGACCACGCCGGAGCTGCGCGAGGCGCTGAATGAAGTGCAGCCGAAAGTGATGGCGTTTTATTCGAGCATTCCGCTCAATGCGGCGCTGTGGAAAGCGATCCAGGGCTATGCCGCGACCGATGAGGCGCGCGCCCTTTCGGGCACCATGAAGCGCTATCTCACCAAGACCATGGACGCCTTCAAGCGGCATGGCGCGGAACTCGACGCGGCGGGAAAGAAACGGCTCCAGGAGATCGATATTGAGCTGGCGGAAATAACCACGAAATTTTCGCAAAATGTTCTGGATTCGACCAACGCGTGGGACTTGACGATAGCCGAGGAAGCGAAACTCGCGGGGCTGCCGGAGACGGCGGTGGCCGCGGCTCGCGCGGCGGCGGTGCAGAAAGGCCGGGAAGGGTTTCGCTTCACCTTACAGGGCCCGAGTTATCTCGCCGTAATGACGTATCTCGACGACGAAGCGGTTCGCCGCGAGATGTGGCGCGCCTATAATACGCGCGCCTCGTCGGGCGACTACGATAATCGGGCGCTGATCGTGCGGATTCTGGAGCTGCGCAAGGAAAAGGCGAAAATGCTGGGGTTCCGGGATTTCGCGGACCTGGTTCTGGACGATCGCATGGCGCACAAGGGCGACCGCGCCCAGGCGTTCATCGAAGATTTGCGCGTCAAAACCGACCCGCGTTTTCGCGCAGAGAATCGCGAGCTGGCCGAATTCGCGCAGCGCGAAATCCAGCCCTGGGATGTCGGCTATTGGGCGGAGAAAGAGCGCGCGGCGCTGTACCAGTTCGACGAAGAAGAGCTGCGCCCGTATTTTCCGCTGGAACGGGTGGTGGCGGGAATGTTTCAAATCTTCTCGAGCGTGCTGGGAATCCGCGTGAGCGAGGAGCCGGGCGTGCCGGCCTGGGACAAAGAAGTCAAGTGCTACGCGATTCACGACGCGAAATCGGGAGAATTTCTCGGATCTTTTTACGCCGACTGGTATCCGCGCGAAAATAAGCGCGGGGGCGCGTGGATGGATGCATTAATTACCGGAGATCCCCAGAAAAAAGACCCGCATTTAGGATTAATTTGCGGAAATCTGACGCCGCCGGTGGACGGAAAACCCGCGCTGCTGACGCATCGGGAAGTGGAAACCATTTTTCATGAATTCGGACATTTACTGCATCATTTATTAAGCCGCGTGGAGGTGCGGAGCCTGTCGGGGACCAGCGTCGCGTGGGATTTTGTCGAGCTGCCCTCGCAGATCATGGAGAACTGGTGCTGGGAGCGCGAATCGCTGGACGCCTTTGCGGCGCATTACGAGACCGGCGCAAAGCTTCCCGAGGACCTGTTTCAGAAGATGAAGCGCGCCCGCACGTTTCGCGCGGCCAACGCGCAGATGCGCCAGTTGGGCTTCGCCTTCGTCGATCTGGCGCTGCACCGGGAGTGGGACGGAAGCACCGACGTAGTCAAATATTCCCGCGGCATCCTGGAGAAATTCGCGCCCGCGCCGCTGCCCGGGGATTATTCGATGATCACCGGATTTACGCATTTATTCGCCAGCCCGGTGGCTTACGGCGCCGGGTATTACTCATACAAATGGGCGGAGGTCTTGGATGCGGACGCGTTCACGCGCTTCCGCCGGGAGGGCGTGTTCAGCCAGACGGTGGGGCGCGAATACCGCGAAAAGATCCTGGCGCGCGGCGATTCGGAAGACCCGGCCGTGATTTATCGCGATTTCATGGGGCGGGATCCCGATCCGGACGCGCTGCTGGAGCGGGCGGGATTGATAGCCGCGAAGGCGTGAATGAGCGAGAATCCGAAATCGCCAAAATCAGCGCGCGGAGCGCGTGATTATGGAAGCGATTGGGCGAGCCCCGGCGGAATGATCAGCGAGAAGTGCGCAAGCACGCGGCCCATGAGGCTGTCGCGCTCGCTCAAATTCACCCACGCCACTTTTTGAGGATCGTCCACGTCTTCAAAGAATCCCACGCCGCCGCGCAGCAGCCGCTTATCGCTCCAGGAGCTGATCACCTGGCCGTTCAAGTAAGTGATGTAGTGGTCGTCCTGAACGGTGACGCGCACGCGATAGCTGCTGTTGCGTTCGAGCGTCAGCGGCAGCGGAAGCTGCACGCGGTCCCATTCATGGCCGTTGATCATGGCGTAGCGCACCAAGCCGGCGTTGGGCTGCGGGCCGGGCTTGGTGATCAGGAGTTTGGTGGCGTAGTAGTTCTTTTCATCGCTCGCGCGGAACGCCCAGCTCAGGCTCTTCTTTTCGATGGCTCCGCTGAACTCCATCTGATAATTCTGGAGCGCGGTGGAGCGCTTCCAGATGCGCAGCATGGGCGCCGCGGCGGACATCACGTGCGGATCGTCGACGCGCGCGCCGTGGCGCGGATCGTCTATGCGCGGCAGAACCGAGGCTGTCCATCCGGCCCAGCTCACCACGTTCGAACTGAAATCCTGGTGCAGCGTGACGGGCGCGCTGGAGCGGATCACGTCGGAAATCGTGTCGCCGACCCTTTGAAAAATTCCGCGCTTGACCGCGGGATCGAGCGAAACGGGCGGAAAGGCGCTGCCCGGCCCCGGACCGGGAAGCAGCAGCGCGACCGCAAGCAGCGCCGCCACGATTCCGAACGCCAGCATCGAAGCGGTCTGCCCCGAAGGCCGCGAGCCGCGGCGCTTGGATTTCGATACCGTCCAGAGCTCGACTTCCTCTTCGTCGCGGACGGCTTGCGCGCCCGCAAGGCGCGCTTCCTTGCGATGCTCGGCCGAGCAGTATTGCTGATCGACCAGCGATCTCAGCAGCCCGATTTTTTTGCCGCACAGGAAACAAAGCATCGCGCTTGCCTATTACTTTAAGCCCGATTCTACCAGCTACCTCCCGCCAAATCGCCGTCCTAGGTAAAGATTGGCTAGAGGCTTGGAACGCCTGGACGCAGGGTTCTAAGGTATATAATCGAGCCGAACGTCGATTTTCTTTACACGTGGACGCGGAAGAGCCGATTTCGATCCCGGTCAGCGATGTTTTCGACCTCCATACGATCGCGCCGCGCGATGTGAAAGAGGCGGTGGAGGCGTATCTGGAAGAGGCCAACGCGCGGGGATGGAAGGCGCT
>JASHWA010000166.1 GCA_030044325.1 Bryobacteraceae bacterium | reverse complement strand
GCGAACGCGCTATCCACCTGTCCCGCCGTTCCGGTGAAGGCGATCCAGTTTCCCGCCCGCGCGGTCTGAAGGATCGAGAATCCTTGCGAGGTCAGCCATTCGCTGATCTGTCGAAGGTCGTTCGAGCTCAGCCCGAATCGCCCGGCGTACTGCTCCGGAGTCAGCCATTTATGGTACTGGGGCGATAAAGGATTCTGTTGCGCCGCCAGCAGGGTTTCAAGCTGCGCCTGCTGATCCGGCGAGGTTTTGAACATCATCTGCAAGTAACCCATGCTCATGGACGGATTGACCGCTCCGCGATCGAATTCCGGCCGGGCGTCGGGATGCGCCAGACCGGACAGTACCACTCTGCGGCTCGAATCGATGGGCCCGGCGATGCGATCCTTCAGCGCAGGCGTTTGGCAGAAGACCAGCGAGGCGCTAAAAATGAATAAGCTTAGGGCGAATTTCTGGATGTTCGGCATATAGATTGAGCAACGTTACAACGGATCATATGCCGAATACAAGTTTTTTCTGAGTGGAGAACCACTGTTTGACGTTACGCCCGCGTTGCAGCAACGTTGCGGGATGCCGATTCTATCGGAGGCGGGCCAATTCCTGGCGGTACAGAGGATTGTCGGGAAACTCTTTCGCCAGCCCTTCCAGCAGATCCCGGGCGCGCGCGGTCTGTTTGTCGCGCAGCGCCGCGACCGCGAGAAGAATTCGAGCGTAAGGCAAAAACAGGTGGCCGTGCTCGGCGGTCACCTTCAGATCGGCGATGCCGGTCTGCCGGTCGGTCTGCGCGCCGGTCGCTCGCAGGAACCATCGGAGCGGAGCGGGTTTGAGACTCAGCAGATAATTTTCGACCCCCAGCGCGAGGTACGCGTCGGCGCAATCGGGACTCGCGGCGAGCAGCTTTTCCGCCGTCGCGCGGCTCTGCTTCACTTCGTTGAGCGAGGCCACGTATCGTTTCTCGATCAGCGCCAGGTAATCGGAGTGCAATCCGAAGCGCATCAGATTGGCGAACTGCGCATTCAGGTCGGCCGGATCGCCCGAAAGAGAGTGTTCGGCAAGCTGGCCGGCCCGCGTCAACGCATCTTCGAATCTCCGTTTGACCTCCGCATCAGGCGCCTGTTTTTTGCGGTTCAGAAAAGCGTTATCGTTTAAAAACAGCTCCGATTGCAGGATGTGCAGCCGGTCGAACTCGGAAAAAAGGTACGCGGCGGCGTCGGAAGCCGGACCCAGCGGATCTTCCGGGTGCTCTTTCATCCACAATTCAAACGTCTGGTGCGCCTGGGCGAACCGGAGATCGTACATCTGGCGGAATCCGGTCTCGATGGGCGTTTTCTGCAACGCGACAGTCGGGTCCGCGGCCAGAAGCAACAGCAATGGCAGCACGATTATCACGACGATCCCGGGACCTTCAAGGTTTCACACGCGGCGGATCGCGTGATACACCACCAGCACCACAATGGCGCCGATCACCGCAACCACCAGGCTGTACAGATTCAACCCGGTGACACCCATGCCGCCGAACGTTTCAAACAACCATCCGCCCACCACCGCGCCCACGATGCCGAGCAGAATATCCAGCAGAATTCCCTGGCCTTTTTTGTTGACAATCTTGCTGCCGAGAAATCCCGCGACAAGTCCTAACACGATCCAGGAGAGAATCGACATGCGCTGTAGTATACACGTTTCGGCTACCGGTACCGGATGCCGTGCTTCATCACCACATCGACGTTCTGCAACAGGTCGATATAGCGCAGAACGTCGCCGCGCACGGCGATGATGTCTGCGTATTTTCCGGGACTCACGGTGCCCGCTTCCTTATCTGCCTTCATCGCCACCGACGGCCAGTACGTCGCTGCGCGAATCGCGTCCATGGGATCCACGCCCATCACCCGAACCCACGTGTCGATTTCGTTCCAGGTGGTCTGAAAATGAAATTGCGCCGGAACTCCGCTATCGGTGCCCACCAGCAGCACCGCGCCCGATTCGCGCAGCTGCTGAAACTTCCGCTTGAGCGTCGGCTTGCGCGGCGGCACCATGCGGTAGTATTCGAGCTGATCGATGTGCCGCAGCGATTCGCGAATATCGGCGATGATGGTCGGCGGCAGCCCGATGTGCCAGCGCGGATCGTCGATCATCTCCGGATGGTCGCGAATGTAATCGTAATTCCACAGCACCTGGATGGTCGGCGTCCAAAACAGCGGCGCGAGGTTGCCCTGCGCGGCGCGCTCGTGAATTTTATCCAGGATGTCGGCGGGATATTCGGGCGCGGTCGCCAGGCCGGTGTGCTCGAAATCGTCCACGCCGGCGGCCAGGCCGTTGCGGATTTCGTTGGGCCGGTGCGCGTGCGCGACCACCATCAGATTGTGCTTGTGCGCCTCCTCGACGATGGCCTTCACCTCGTCCATCGTCATCTGGTCCTGGTCGATCATCTTGATGCAATCGACGCCGGCCGCTGCCAGCTTCTGCACTTTCGCGCGCGCGTCGGCGGGATCTTGGATGCCCCAGCGGAAATATTCCGTCCCCGGATAGGGCTCGTGCTGGAGAAATGGACCGGCCACGTAAAGAGTCGGCCCGGCGATTTTTCCCGCGCGAATCGCGTCGCGGACGTGGATGCTCGCTTCAAGCGGTCCTCCCAGATCGCGCGCGCTGGTCACTCCGGCCATCAGAAGCTGCCGCGCCGAAGCCGGCATGATCACCGCTTCCATCTGCCCCGGATAGGTCTTGTCCCAATGCGCGTAATCGGAATGCCCGGCTAGCATGGTGTGGACGTGCATGTCCCACAACCCGGGAAGAATGCTCATGCCTTCGGTCGAAATGACCTCCGTGCCCGTGGGCACCGGCAGTGAATCGACGGTCCCCACGGCTTGAATTCTTTCGCCGTCGACCAGAATCACGCTGTTGCGCAGAGGAGGGCCCCCGAAGCCGTCGATCAGCGTTCCGCCGACCAGAGCTTTTCGCGCACCCGACTGTTGGGCCACGGCCGCGATCGCAAATCCCAAAACAAAAAGTACACAACGCCGCATCGCCACATGGTATCTGAAATCCGCGCTTTCGTGAGAACCCGGTGCGCAAACTTGCCCGCCGCGAATTCGTATAATCGGCATCATGAAATTCCTGGTTCTTTGGCATCTCGATACCGGCCGTCCCGGCCCGGAACTGATCAAGGCCATAGCGGAGCAGCCCGCATACGGAAAGAAGCTCGAAGCCCAAGGCAAGCTCGAATGCCGCTATCACCTGATCGGCAGGCATGGCGGCGCGTGGATCTACAAAGTGAAATCCAACGAAGAGCTCGATCTGCTGCTGGCCATGGCGCCCGTGTACAACTACGCGCATTATGAAGTTCTGCCGCTCGCCGACATGAGCAATCCGGAAACCGTGTTCGGGAAAATGTAACCTCTTTTAACACCCATTGTGATTTTCCGGCGATAAGCTGGGAGCATCATGGATTCCGAACAACTGCGCGCCGGACTGCGCGATCTGTCGCTCGATCTGCGTTGGTCGTGGAATCACGGAGCCGACGAGCTGTGGGCGCGCCTGGATCCCGATCTTTGGGCGCTCACGCACAATGCCTGGGTGATCCTGCAGACCATCTCGCGCGAGCGCCTGGAAGCGTGCCTCGCCGACGCGGATTTTCGCGCCAGGCTCGAGAACGTGCTGCATATTTACGCCCATTACAACACCCGGCCGCACTGGTTCGATTCGCTCCAGGCGGGGATCACCTGCGTCGCCTATTTCAGCATGGAGTTCATGCTCAGCGACGCGCTCCCCATCTATTCCGGAGGCCTCGGCAATGTGGCCGGCGACCAGCTCAAAGCCGCGCACGACCTGGGCGTTCCGGTGTGCGGCGTCGGGCTGCTCTATCAGCAGGGCTATTTCCGCCAGCGCATCGATTCCGACGGCCATCAGGAAGCGTTGTATCCCTACAACGATCCCACGCAGTTGCCCATCTCGCCGCTGCGCGATTCCAATGGCGAATGGCTCCGCATTTCCATCTATCTCACCGGCATTCGCCTGTGGCTGCGCACCTGGGAAGTGCGCGTCGGAAAAGCGCGGCTGTTCCTGCTCGATTCGAACGATCCGGCGAATCTTCCGGATTATCGCGGATTGACTTCCGAGCTGTACGGAGGCGGTCCGGAGACGCGTTTGCAGCAGGAGCGGATTCTGGGAATCGGCGGATGGCGGCTGCTGCGCGCGCTGGCGCTGCGGCCGGAAGTGTGCCATTTGAACGAAGGGCACGCGGCGTTCGCCGCGCTCGAACGGGCGCGGCAGTTCATGGAGGAATCCAAACAGCCGTTCGCCGTCGCCCTCGCGGCCACCCGCGCGGGGAATCTGTTCACCACGCACACGCCCGTCGAAGCGGGATTCGATCGCTTCGCGCCCGCGCTCATGGATCGCCACACGCGGCGCTACGCCGAGCAGCGCCTGGGAATCCCCTTTCGAGAGCTGATGGCGCTCGGCCGCCTCAATCCCGACGACGATTCCGAGCCGTTCAACATGGCCTATCTCGCCATTCGCGCCAGCGGCGCGGTCAACGGCGTCAGCCGCCTGCATGGCGCCGTCAGCCGGCGCCTGTTTCAGCCCCTATTTCCTCGCTGGCCGCAGCCCGAGGTGCCTGTCGGCCACGTGACCAACGGCGTTCACGTGCCTACCTGGGATTCGGAAGCGGCCGACCGCGTTTGGACCGCGGCTGCGGGAAAGGATCGCTGGAGGGGCGATCTGGAAGAGGTCTCCGGCGCGCTCGACTCGGTTCCGGCGGCGGAGTTGTGGAAGATGCGCTCGGAAAGCCGCCGCCAGCTCATCGATTACGTGCGGCAATATCTGGCGCGGCAGTTGGCGGGGCATGGAGCGGCTGAAGCCGATGTCGAGATGGCGCGCCGCATCTTCGATCCCGATACGCTGACCATCGGTTTCGCGCGACGGTTTGCGGCGTACAAGCGACCCAATCTTCTGCTGCGCGATCCGGACCGGCTGCTGCGGCTGTTGACCTGCCAGGCGCGCCCGGTGCAGCTCGTTCTCGCCGGAAAAGCGCATCCCCAGGATGGGGAAGGGCAGGAGATGATCCGCCAGTGGATTCAATTCATCCGCAACACGCCCGCGCGCGAGCACGCCGTCTTTCTCGCCGATTACGACATGCAGATGACCGAGAACCTGGTGCGCGGCGTGGATTTGTGGCTCAACAATCCGCGCCGGCCGTTTGAGGCGAGCGGAACCAGCGGCATGAAAATCTTAGTCAACGGAGGGTTGAATTTTTCCGAGCTCGACGGCTGGTGGGCGGAAGCGTTTACGCCGGAAGTCGGCTGGGCCATCGGAGACGGCCAGGAGCACGGCGCGGACCCGGCCTGGGATTATCGCGACGCGGAGCAGCTTTATTCGACGCTCGAACGGGAGATCGTGCCGATGTTTTATCGCCGCGACGCGTCGGGGATTTCCCCCGAGTGGGTGGAGCGGATGCGCGCCAGCATGTCCCGGCTGACGCCCCAATTTTCCGCCAACCGCGTGGTGCGCGAATATACCGCAACGCATTATGTCGCGCGCGCGAAGGCCGCGAGCGATCGCGCCGCGAATTCCGGTGCCGCGGCGGCCGGGCTGGTGAGCTGGCGCGCGGCGATCGAGCAGCACTGGCCGCGGCTGCGCTTCGGATTGCTCGATATCGCCACCAATGCCGGCCAGCACGTGTTCACGGCGCAGGTGTATCTCGACGAGCTCGATGCGGGCGCGGTGCGCGTCGAGCTGTACGCCGATTCGAAAGACGGCGGTGCGCCCCACATCCTGGAGATGCAGCGCGGCGATCCGCTGGTGGGTGCGGCAAACGCGTATCATTACTCGGCTTCGGTTCCGGCGGCGCGCCCGGCCGCCGATTTCACGCCGCGCATCGTTCCCGATCACCGCCTGGCCGAGGTCCCGCTCGAATGCTCGCGGATTCTGTGGTACCGCTAGCCTCCCCATGGCGCACGCAGGTGCGCCAGACACCACAGCGAGCCTTACATTTACGGGAAACCTGCTGGAGCGCTGCAAATTACGCCTGAGGCGCGACGGCTATGGAGCGCGTTGGCGATCGCTTACAAAAACCCGGAACAGCTCTAGGAGGTTGCTGAAAAACTCCTCGGCGAACCCCCGGCCTGACGGCCAGGGCTGTATGGCCCACGGCGATTCAACGATTTCAGGAACAGCCCTGCCCGTGAGGGCGGGGGTAACTGGAGTTTTT
>JASHWA010000016.1 GCA_030044325.1 Bryobacteraceae bacterium | reverse complement strand
GGCATCGAAAGCGCGAAAGGTGTCGGCCAGCGCGGCGGCCGTCGCGCGATCCACCGCGTTGCGCGACTGCGGCCGATTGATCGTGACGACCGCGATACGTTCCCGCGCGGAGAATTCCACAGACATGCGACGTTCATTCTTGCACAAACCCATGTGTGAGATACTGGCGATGCGCCGAATTCCACCGAAGGAGCACGTATGATCAGACACGCGTCAGCGCAATGGCACGGATCGCTTAAAGAAGGTTCCGGCCACGTCAAGACCGAAACCGGAGCGCTCGATAGCCCCTACGGCTTCCGTTCCCGTTTCGAGGGCGGCGGCGAAACCAATCCCGAGGAGCTGATCGCGGCGGCGCATGCCGCGTGCTTCTCGATGGCGCTCTCCGCGGCGCTGACTACCTCCGGCCATCCGCCGAAGTCGATCGAAACCACGGCCGCGGTCCAGTTGAACAAGCTCGAAAGCGGCTGGGCCATCAATCGCATCGATCTGGAAACCTCCGGCGAAGTCCCCGGCATCGATGCTGCCGCTTTTGAAGCCGCGGCCAACGGCGCCAAAGCGAACTGCCCCGTATCGAAAGCGCTCGCCGGCGCGGAAATTCACCTGAAGACCAGTTTCCAGAGTTGACCGCCGCTGCGGGACAGCCGGTCGATTTTTGCCGGCTGTCTTTGGTCCGGACCCCAAAACCCTGGTCCATCAAAACTCACCGCATGGAGCCTTTTGACGCCGCGCCCGGCTCGACGGGTTGTGGATTGTTGCCCTTCACAGGCGAGTAATGCTCGACTGGAATGAGATGCCCGTGAAGGCTCGAAACCAACCGGCGGCGCCGCCGATCGAGATGCGCTTCGCCGCGATCACCGCGGGAGTGATCGCAGTGATTCTGTACGGCTCGCTCTACCCTTTCCAGTTTTACGATCGCGGCCGGATCGCGGACGCGTTTCACTTTCTGCTTTCGACGTCGCTCAAATGGTGGGACGCGGGCGACGCGCTGTCCAACATCCTGCTGTACATTCCGCTGGGCCTGTTCGGCGCGCGCGCGCTGCGCGGCCTGCCCGCGGGCGTGCGCATCGCGGCCGTTACCCTCGCCGGCGCCGCGCTGTCGGTGACCATGGAAATCACCCAGTTTTTCGACGTTTCCCGCGCGCCGGAGTTGAGCGATGTCACCACCAACGTGCTGGGAACGCTTTTGGGAGCAATTGCCGAAAACGGGTTGCGCGCCGAATTTTTTCCCTGGATCGAATGGCGCCCCTTCGCGATTCTTCTGGTCGTCGCGGAATTCGGCGCGTGGCTGTTTCCTTTCCTTCCACGGCCCGGCCTGCAGCGCTTCCTCCGCGCCGTCGAAGCCATGCGTACCGGCCAGCCCTTCGAAATGCTGGCGATCTCGAAGCAAATCCTGTTCTGGCTGGTGCTCGGGCTGCTCATCGAAGCTCTGGCCGGTCCGCGTGCCAGCCGGCGCGCGCTCCCTTGGATCGCCCTGGCGACCCTCACGCTTCGATTCGCGTTGTTCTCCTGGCTAATCACGCGTGCCGACGTCATCGGCGCCCTTTTCGGCGTGCTCTTATGGAGTTCCCTGGTTTCGAAAATGAGCGCCCGTACCGCATGGATCGCGGCCGCATTCGCCATCTTCGTGGCCCTCGATGCGCTTCGGCCGTTCACTTTCTTTGCGCCGCGCGAGTTCGGACTCGCCCCGTTTTCGAGCTTCATCAACGGCCCGCGCGGCTACGGCTCGCGCACGTTTCTCGAAAAAACCTTCATTTACGGCGCCCTGCTGTGGCTGTTCGCGCGCGCGACCCATTCCTTGATTAAAGCGACCGCGGGCGCACTGGCGCTCGTGCTCGCCGTTCGAATCGCCCAGATCTGGCTCCCGCAGCGTTCGGCGGAAATCACCGACGCCGTGATGGTCCTGATTCTCGCCGCCCTGCTGAAAGCCCTGCGCGACGAGCCCGGCTGACCGCATTTTCGACCCGTTTCACGTCGATCACACCATGCAATTCAGGCGCGAACGTATTTGTTGAACCAGTCGATGGTACGCGACCATGCCAGATCGGCCGCGGCTTTGTTGTATCGCTCCGGCGTCGCGTCGCAGTTGAACCCGTGAACCGCGCCGGGATAAATGTAGCCTTCGTGCGGAACGCCCGCTTCCTTCAACGCGGCGTCGTATGCCGGCCACGTCGCGGCCAAACGTGTATCGAGCGCTCCGTGATGCACCAGGATCGCGGCCTTGATCTTGGCAACATCGTCTTTTTGCGGCGGACCGCCATAGAACGGCACCGCGGCCGAAATATCCGCCCCCAAGCGCACGGCAAGCAGATTGGCGATTCCTCCGCCGTAGCAGAATCCTGTCGCTCCGATCTTGCCGGTCGAATCCGGACGCGCCTTGAGCCACATCGCCGCGGCCACGAAATCCTCCGCCATTTTTTTGCTATCGACTTTCCGGAAAAGCTCGCCCCCGTGATAATCGTCGCCGGGAAATCCCCCCACCGAAGTCAGCCCGTCGGGCGCGAACGCCATGAAATTCTGAAGCGCCAGCCGCCGCGCGATATCCTCGATGTGCGGATTCAATCCGCGATTCTCGTGAACGACGATGATTCCCGGCAGTTTCGACGGCGTCGCCGCTCGCGTGTCCGCGCTGACCGGACGCACCAGGTATCCTTTGATGCTCCCGTTGCCCTGCGGCGATGGGACGGTCTCGTAGGACGTCTTGATCCGGTCATCGGTTCTCGAAACCTGCTGTCCCTGGGCGTAATTCGGCATCAGCGCCTGCACCAGCGCGGCGGTGGTCAACCCCCCAACCGCGAATCGCTGCAATCCGTCCATGAAATCGCGCCGGCTGATTTCGCCATGGATAAAAAGGTTGTAAAGCTCGACCGCTCCGCTCGGCACTTTGGGTTTGATGGGTTCCACTGGTCCGCTCTCCTTCGAGAGAATATATCACGCGCCGAAATTCGAGCGGGCCGGCGCGCGTTAAATGAAGGTGCGGCGCACGGGCGCCCTCTGGACCCGTGCATGCCGCGTCGCCACTCTCGCCCGGCGCAGGGCCGGGCCCCAAGCCGATTATTCGCCGCTAACCGAGGAACTTCCGGGGAACACGATCCGTTCGTTCGTGCCGCCGAGCTGGATTTCTTCCACCTTCTGCTTGTTATCGACAGTCTTTACTACTACGGCGTTCGTTTGGAATCTTTGATTCGCGTTTTCGAGCTTCGCGGGCACCTCAATGACGTTCTTTCCTGATTTGAGAATAGCTTTGTCGCCTTCCATTTGAATCTTGTAACTGCCGGGTTTCACTTCGGATGTGCCGATCCACGCGTCACTGTCGAACGTGACGTGAAACGTATTCGACGCCGCAAAAGCCGCCACAGCGAGCGTAAGACCGGCCAATGTAACTTTCTTCATGTTCTCCTCGAATGTAATTTGTGGTTATGAAACAGGACGCAAGCTGCATCCCCCTATTAATACGGCGCCGCAGCGGCCAATGTTACGACTGCCATTTGGCGAGGTTTGGACATTCTTCTTCGCGCGCTGACCCGCTCGCTGACTCGAGGCGGCTGTAACGCGTTGGGATCGCAACGCGTGTGCGGGACAGCCGCCAGTAAGGCTGCGGGTTGCAGAGGTTTTCACATGAGACGCGTAATGCCGCGGGCGATGACCCCGGCGACAGCCTGAAGCGCGCCCGCAATGGAGCGCGTTGCTCGGCTCTCCCGCCTCTAGGCCCACCAAAATCCTCGCTTGCCTTGCTTCAATGAGACGTGAGATGATCCGGCCATATGAGGACCCGCGCTCTTGGTCTGATTTTCGCCGCTGCTATCTTCGCCCCTGCTTACGCGGACGAAGCGCACCACGCGATTCAATTGCCCGACATCCTTGATTGGAAAAGAATTCAAACGCCCGTGGTTTCGGGCGACGGCGTATGGCTCGCCTATAAATTGGCGCCCGGCGACGG
>JASHWA010000165.1 GCA_030044325.1 Bryobacteraceae bacterium | reverse complement strand
GTATGCGCCTGATCAGCCGGGTCATCTTTCGCGAGCTGCTGGTGAGCTCGATTCTGGGCGCATCGATGTTCACCTTCATCGTGTTTCTCCAGCGTGCGCGAACTCTGTTCGAATTCCTGGTGCGGACTTCGGGGTCGCCCGTCGAAGTCGCGTATCTTTTCCTGCTGGTTTTACCTCAGGTGATTCCGCTCACGATTCCGCTGGGTGTGCTGGTGGGGACGCTGCTGACGCTGAGCCGCATGTCCACGGACGGCGAAATCACGGCCATGCGCGCGGGCGGAGTTCCCGGCTGGCGGGTTCTTCCGCCCATCGCCGGCTACGGATTTCTGGCGCTGCTGGTGGCCGCGGGATGCTCGGTGTGGCTGAAGCCGTGGTCGCTGCGCGAATTCGACCGCGTCGAAAATATTCTCGCGTCGCACGAGCTCACCGCCGATATTCAGCCGCGCGTGTGGGAGGAACAGTTCCCCAACATGATCCTGTGGGTGGCCGATCTTCAGCCGGGTCCGGTCTCGCGAATCCGGCGCATGTTCATGGCGGACGTGACGCCGCCCGAGGAGCGCAAGCCGGGATCCACCGATCGCGGCGAATCGCCGCGCATCACCGTCGCCACCGACGCGCTGGGCATCACCGATCCCAAGCACAATCGCATCCAGCTGGATATGCACAATTGCGAGACCTACGAGATGGACAAGGACAACAACTATCACATCTCGGGCGCGCCGCTGTGCGCCCAGGGCTTGCAGGCGCAGAAGAAAGAGGAGCACCCCTCGCGGCCTTCGGGCCAGATGGACACCGGCCCGCTGTATCGCGCTTCGTATAGAACACCGGGTCTCGACCGCGCGGAGCTGCTCGACGACCGGCAGGAGTTGCATTGGCGCTTCGCGATTCCGCTGGCGTGCATTCTGCTGGCGCTGTGCGGCGCTCCGCTCGGCATCACCACCCGCCGCGCGGGAAAATCGATGGCCGTGATTCTGACGGTGGTGATCGGTCTCGCCTACTGGATCGGATTGGGGGCGTGCATCAACCTGGCGAGGCAGGGAACGCTCAAGCCGGAGGTCGCGGTGTGGATTCCGGACGCGGTGTTCGCGCTGCTTGGGTTGATGATGATCGCGCGCCTCGAGAAACCCGGCGACCATGACATTATCGGAAATTTTCTCTCCTACGTCCGTCTTTTGGGGCGTCCCCAGCCGCGCGGGGTGCGGGTGCTCGACCGGATCGGCCCGCGCGCATGGGCCATGCGGATGCCGCTGCTTCCGCAGATCGTCGACACGTATGTGCTCGCCAGCTTCATTTTTTATTGGGTGCTGCTGATTACCAGCTTCGTCCTGATTTTTCACGTGTTCACGTTTTTCGAGCTGCTGAGCGACATCATCAAGAATCACCAGCCCATGGAGCGCGTGCTCACCTATCATTTTTTTCTCACGCCGCGCCTGATCTACGATTTCACGCCGGTGAGCGTGCTCGCGGCGGTGCTGGTGGCTTTCGGCGTCTTATCCAAGCACAACGAAATTACGGCGTTCAAAGCATGCGGCATCAGCGTGTACCGGCTATGCGTTCCGGTGCTTGCCGCCGGGGTGGTTTTGAGCGGGAGCCTGTTCGCCTTCGATCATTATTGGGTTCCCGACGCGGACCGCCGCCAGGACGCGCTGCGCAATCAGATTAAGGGGAAAGCTCCGCAGACCTATTTGCGGCCGGACCGTAAGTGGATTTACGGCACGCAGGATCGCATTTATTACTACAAGTATTACGATTCGAAAGAAAACGCGATGATGGGCGTCAACGTCTACGAGATCGATCCCCGGTATTTCCGCCTGAAGGCCTACATCACGGCCGAGCGCGCGCGCTGGGAGCCGGCGATCAACGCGTGGGAATTTCAAAACGGCCGGCGCTGGGACATGGATCCGAGCTGCGCCGACTGCACTCCCGACAAGCCCGACAATTTCGCGGGCAGCACGCGCACGTTCAAGGAAATCGAAGAGACGCCCAGCTATTTCATGCACGAGGTCCGTCAGTCGCAGCAAATGAATTTCGAGGAGCTCGAAAAATACATCGCGGAATTACAGCAGAGCGGATTCGATACGATTCCGCTTCAGGTGAAGCTGAACCAGAAATTCTCCAAGCCGCTGTTCGCCCTGATCATGGCGATCGTATCGATTCCGTTCGCCTTCGTCGCGGGAAATCGCGGCGCGATGGCGGGAGTGGGGATGAGCCTGGGGATCGCGATTGCGTACTGGAGCGTAAGCCAGCTGTTCGAGCAGGTCGGGAACCTGAACCAATTGCCTCCGCGCATCGCGGCGTGGGGGCCGGACGTGATTTTCGCGCTGGCCGGATTGTATTTCCTGGCCCGCATGCGCACGTGAAAGGTGGAGCGCAGATGAAAGCCGCGATTCTGTACAAGCGCGCGCCGATCCACACGAATCCGCTGGTGTACACGGACGTTCCGACGCCGGAGCCGGGCGAGCGCGAGATTCGCGTGCGCGTCCACGCGTGCGGGGTGTGCCGCACGGACCTGCACGTGATCGAAGGCGAGCTCCCGGTGTTGAAATCGCCGGTGATTCCGGGGCACCAGGTGGCGGGGGTGGTCGAAAAAAACGGTGCGAATGCGTCGCGCTTTCCCATTGGAGCGCGGGTGGGCGTCGCGTGGCTGCATTCGACCGACGGAACGTGCGAATTCTGCCGCGCCGGAAACGAAAACCTGTGTGCAGCGGCGACCTTCACGGGGCACACCGTGGATGGCGGCTACGCCGAGTTCGTCATCGCGCGGGAGGATTTCGCGTACGCGCTGCCGGAGGGATTCGCGGATCTGCACGCGGCGCCGCTGTTGTGCGCTGGAATCATCGGATTTCGATGTCTGCGCATTTCGGGTGTGCAGGACGGCGCGACGTTGGGGTTGTACGGATTCGGCGCGGCGGC